>JBDQKN010000049.1:0-11493 GCA_040263235.1 Ilumatobacteraceae bacterium | reverse complement strand
CGCGAGCGCCCTGATGTCCCACTCCCGTGGACACCGATCACGGAGCGCGAGCGGGTCAGGGCCGGACCTGGGCGACCTCCAACGCCCCACGAATCCCGACAAATCCCGATAAACCCCGGGCCCGGAGCGGGGGCTCGACCCTTGTAGAACAGCGCTCCGGGCCGGCAGGGGGCGCGCAAAAGGCCTGTTCAGAGGCCATTTTTCTGAACTCGCCCGAAAACGACCGTGGTCCCCGGATCTGGGATCCGGGGACCAAGTTGGTGGCGGGGGCCGGATTTGAACCTGCGACCTTCGGGTTATGAGCCCGACGAGCTACCGGACTGCTCCACCCCGCGGCGATCAGTCGAACCCGATGCTACGCATCCGAACCTCGGATACCAACCAGCAGTCCGTTCAGGTAGGGTGGGAAACGTGATGTGGGGACTGCTGATGATCCTGATCGGTGGATGGATCGCGCTGTCGGCTCAAAAGAAATCGACCAACGGCATCTACCGCCTGCTCGAAGCGCGGGCACGTGTCCTCTGGAAGGACAACGTTCATCGCTTCCTGTCATTCTCGGGAGCCGCCATTGCCGTCGTCGGCATCCTGTTAGCCGTTGCCTAACACTCACGGAGCTCCGTCGAGCACCGATGTCAGCCCACTCGGTGCGTGTGGTCCGAGCACCAACTGTTCGAGCACACCAACCCCCACCCGATCATTCGAACGAGCTCGACACACCTGCTGGACGTGAACCATCGTCGTGTCGAGTGGATTGACCTGATCGAGCACGATCTCATCTCGAACCTCGGCCAACTCGCCGTGCCACGAACCGTGGTCCCAGTCGGGATGCAGATACCCGAGGCCACTCATATGGAAGCGGGCGATTGGTTCGTAGTCGACCGTGATCGGCGCGGCCCTCCACGGTTCGATCGTTGCTGACAATCGCTCAGCCCAACGGGTGCCAGATTGCCACGAGATCAACGTCTCGATGTGCTCCGAGCGCTGCACCCGGCCCGAATCAAGGACCGCTTCCGTGGTCCATGCGTCAACCGGATGACGCGGCACAACGGCGCCGCTGCGATGCCAGGACCTGCCAAGGGCATCATCATTGACGGCCACATGAGTGCACAGGTCATCAAACATCGTCGGCACCCAGGTCCAAAAGAACTGGGGCATGGTTGCCGGGCCGGGCAGACCCCGGGTGCCACCACGAATTCCCCACGATCGATCGCGGCATCCCTGCACAGCTCCGAGCGAGGCGAGTTCAATCCGAGTGCCGTCAATCTCGATCCAACCGGACCACTCACCGAATTGAGTGATACGGGTGTAGTCCATCACCGGGCGGCCCTCCAGTCGGCGGACGAACGTCGGCTCCTCGATCACCGGTGACACTGCTCGCATTTCAATATCTGCCGAGATGCCATGGTGATGGCGCACCACTATCCGATGATGGAGCATCGGCACAATCACCTCCACCGAGATCGAGCCAACCGTCGTCTCAGTCCGATCGACAGAGCACCGACGTGAAGAGCGGCAATTGTGCTGAACGCCATCAATGCTGACTGAGAAGGCTGCGTCCATCACCTGGCGGTTCGGATAGACCCCGAGGGCTACGCCAAAGATCACCGACCCATCGTCAGCGAACCCGTTGAAGAAGTAGCGGTCATACAACCCGGCCGAATCGGTTGACAGATGCAAAAGCGGCGCCGACGACTGATGTAGTGGCAGATCATCGAGCGAATGGATCATCACAGTCTCCTAAACGAGTGCGAATACGTCGTTGTCGATCATCTGAAGCGCGTGACGTTCAGCCATGACAGCGAACATCTCATCTCCCCGTTCGGTCGCCGTCACCAATTGGGAGGCGATCACCGCCATCGCAAGACCAGTGACCGTGCCGAGTCGGTAGTCATGACGGACGTTGTCACCAACAGCACCAACGCCAGCCTGCTCAAGACCAGCCACGTACCTGTCGACCAATTCAGATTCCAACCGGCGGCGTTCGGCCGCGACTAGACCCGACCCAACCGCATAGGCGACATCAGCCGCTCCCCGACCAAACGCCAAGGTCTGCCAGTCGAGGACCGTCACATGGACTGCATCGGCACCCGACGCGAACAGCATGTTGTCGAGTCGATAATCGCCATGGACAAGACAGAGCGGCGATCGATAGGCGGCGATGACCGCGGCAAGGTTCGCTCCGAGCCAATCTGCCGCCTCCAACACTGCATCGTCGAGGCGCGTCGCGAACCGATCTCGGAACCCACTGAGAAGATGCTGATACGCCCCCACCCGCATGGCAATTCCCGCCGGATCAGGAACGCCGAGCCACGGCAATGTCCCCAATTCCGCCACCTGATCCCACGTGGGCGCGTGCAGCCCAACAGCTGCATCAACCATCGCCTCGGCCTCTCGCACACCACACCCCGCCAACTGATCACCCACGGTTCCGAGGGCCGGGGTCATCACCAAGGTGAAGTCACCCGACTCGGGCTCGATCTCTGCGAGTAGTGCCGTTGGATGCGGAATGGCCACTCGATCGGCGATATCTCGATAGAAGCCGACCTCGAGGTGATAGGTCCGCATCATGCGAGCAGCCTCACGGCTTTCGATCTCGGCGGCGGGAATTTTGACAACCAGCACCTCGGGATGACGGCCCAAAGCGTTTGGGGCCCACTCAATGTCGACTTCGAGGCTGAGTGCCACCTGACCAGTTCCGATGCGGCTCACCTGCACCGCCCGCACATCACCACTACAACCGAACAGGTTCTCGACGAACGCCACGTCGAGGGCATCCATCGAGGTGATGATCACGTGGGCAACGCTGCCCGATCTGCGTTGCGGCGGATCTCCTCAGCCATCTCAATCCAACGGTTTGCGGGAAGGTCATGGCCCATCTCGGGGAACATGATCAAACGCGCCCCAGGCACCGCCTTGGCTGTGGCCTGGCCGCCGCTTGGCCGCACCAACGGGTCCTGTAGGCCATGGATGACGAGTGTGGGCGTGCGAACGCTGCGCAGCGCCGTCGTGCGATCACGACTTGCGAAGATCGCTGCCGTCTGGCGGCTGGTGCCAGCCACCCGAATCGACCGATCTACTGCAGCTTCAATCTGACGGCGACTCTCAGCCTCGTCGTAGGTGGCCCCCGAGATCCACTTCCAGATGTTCATCATGTTGGCGATCACCGACTCACGATCTGATGGATCGGGGTCACCCTGTCGTTGCAACTTGATCGCCAACTTCGGGTCGGTGATTCCGTTTTTCTTGTCGCCGGTATGCGACATGATCGAGGTCAGCGACAACACCCTCTCGGGCCAACCAACCGTGATCTCTTGGGAGATCATGCCGCCCATCGACATACCCACCACATGGGCCTGGTCGATCTCAAGCGCATCGAGTAACCCAATGGCGTCAGCCGCCATGTCACTCAAGAGGTAGGGCGCCTTCACGGGGCGCCGGAGCAACGCCTTGAACAAGGCCGACCTCGACAGTCCCTCACCCGACATCTCCGTCGACAGGCCAATGTCACGGTTGTCAAAGGAAATCACTCGAAAGCCCTGAGTCACCAACGCATCGACAAACCCCGCAGGCCAATCGATCAGTTGACCGCCGAGCCCCATCACCAGCAGCAGGGGATCACCGTGCCCCTGTTCGGTGTATTCGATCTCGATTCCGTTGGACTGAACTCGTGGCATCAACACAGCGTACGCCTCGGGCCGGGTACCGTGAACAGCGACCCCTATGGCTGGATTCAGAAAGCGCACCGAGAAGGACCTGGAGAAGATGGCGGGATTCCGCAAACGGACCGCCAAAGACCTCGACCGAGTGATGACTCTCGTCGATCGACTTGACGACCGCATTGAACGTCTCGAAACCGAACGCAACGACACTGCTGCTCGTCTCGACGAGATTTTGCAGCGCACCTCCGCTGTCGATGCCCGACTCACCTCGGTCTCAACCGAACTCGCTCGGCAACTCGACGAACTCGGCCGTGAGCTCGACCGAACAGGCGCAGAAGTTGACGCCGAACAGATCGCTGAAATTGTCGAAGGAGCCCTCGGAACCATCCGGCAGGGCCAGACGCGCCTTGCGAACGAACAGGCTCGCTACCAGATCGAGTTCCGCAAGGACATCGCAATCCTCATCGAGCAACTCCGCCGCTGATCAGGCTGCAGCGGCAGCCCAATCAGCTAGCCATCTCAACGCTCACTGACACGTCGTCGATCGCCTTGCCTCAGTCACCTGACACACCACACGATGGGTGGCCGAGCGAAACCACCAACGAACGTCTGGCAAAGGTCAGCCGTCAGCGGTGAGCGAGTCGAGAGCCGCCTGCACAAAGGCCTCTGCCTGAACGATTGTCTGCTGGTATCCACCGAGGTCGCCGTCTCGCAGCAACTGATCAGCTTTGGCAAACAACTGCTCAGCCTGAAGCAGCAATTCCGCCGTCGTCGCACGCGCATCAGGGGTATCGGGCACCTCGAGAACCGGTGTCTCGGTGCTGTCAGGGGTCTCGGTGCTGTCAGGCGTCTCACTGGTCGGCGTCTCAACACCTGGTGTTTCCGGTGAGTCGGACGAGGTCGCTGTGCGTTCGTCGATCGAACCCGTGAAACCCGGGAAGAGATCGGCAAGTGCCTCTGACATGGTGGCAGCAAACGTCGCGCGATTCTCGTTCGACACGATCACGAACCGGTACTCGGTGATGCCATCGATAGCGACATAGAACGGACGGACATAGATGAGACCATCAGCGACTGGAACGATCTGCATGTCGCCGAAGAGCACATCGGTTCCCGACTCCTCATTGTCCTGGAACGAGATTTCACGGCTGATCAACTGCTCCGATTCGGCTTGTGTTGCCACTCGATACGGCCCAGCGGGCAACGGCTCCTGCTCAACCTCATAGGTCACGAGCCGCCCATAGCTCTCTGGGTCGCTCGAGGCCGTCATGTACGCCTGCAACTCGGTTCGGCCATCGTCGGTGGAGAACGGAACGAACGGCCGCAAGATCACGAACTCGTTCTCACCCGACTCGGGATTCCGCATCAAGGTGTAATACGGAACAAACCGCTCGGTGTTCAGTTCCCCAGCGAACTCTGAAGCAGTTGCCGTGGAACCGGTGACTGCTGTCGTTGTGCCACGGGGTTGGATGGACGGCGCCTGGGAAACCGACCACGCACCAGTCCGCTGGAAAAAGTCCTCAGGCGCGATCTGATACTTCGAGTAGAGCTCTGTCTGCACCCGGAATAGATCCTCTGGGTAACGAAGGTGTTCACGCAGGTCGGGATCCATGTCGGCGATGGGACTGAACATGTCGGGGAATGCACCGCGCCACGCATCGATGATCGGATCGGTCTCATCGATCACGTAGAAATGGACCTCACCCGAGTAGGCGTCCACCGTCGCCTTCACCGAGTTGCGCACATAATTCGCGCTCGGCGACAGGCCGGTCGAACGGGTGAGCTGCACCGCACCGATGTTCTGTGCATACGGGTAGCGATCGGTCGAGGTGTAGGCATCGATCACCCACTGCACACGCCCATCGACAGCAACCGGATACGGGTCGCCGTCATAGTCGAGGAACGGTGCCAACTTCTCCACCCGGTCGCGAACATCTCGCACGAGAAGCAGTTGCGAATCACTATCAATCGCCCCCGACACCAACAGGTTGTAGTCGAGGAACGACAGTGCTGCCACCGCACGACGAAGAGGCGAACCGAGTTCGACACCGGCGGTCGCCGAATACGACGACCCATCACCGCAGACACTCTCAGCCACGTTCGTGCCCGCTACCGCATAGCCCGTCATCGACGGTGAGAAATACAACTCGGGTCGATCAAGATCAACGCTGCTGTAGTCGGGACGCAACGACGGCGTCACCTGACTAGCTGGGGCCAGTACCAGCCCACACCCACGAGTGGAGACCAGATGACGACCCTGCCACGACTGGTTGGGGATGCCATTGAGGTCGAGCTCACGGGCGGCCACCAATACTTGCTCGCGCCGCCCATCGATCACATAGCGATCGACATCGAGATCGTCGATCTGCAACCCGGCCACCTCGCCACGGTCGATGGCAAATCGGGAGAGCATCAGCCCCGGACTCAGCAGGCGAACGTTGTCGAACGGTTCGGTGTCAGAAGTGACCTCGGCCGCTGTGAGTGGCGAGAACGACACTGGTTCGGTGTCAACACCATCGAGAGCCATCGCAGCACGAGTCGCGAGCACATTGCGCTCGATGTAGGTCAGTTCACGCTCGGCCTGGTTGGGGTTGACCACAAGCGACTGAACCAAAGCCGGATAGACGACCCCGCCACCGATTGACACGATGAACCACAGCACCGAAGCAATGAGAGGCAGCCGCCAACGATTGGTGCGAATGGTGACAAGGAAGAGAACGGCAGTGAGCAATGCAATCAGCGTGAGCAACATGAGCGCTGGCAACTGGGCATTGATGACGGCATAGGTCGCGCCCTGGACAACACCGCGAGTCTCGTTCGTGAGCTCGTACCGGCTCAGCCAGTAATCCGCCGCCCGAAGCACAGCCAGAACCGCGAGGAGAACTGCCATGTGCACTTTGGTGGCCTGACGAATCGTTGGAGTCGTACCGGCAAACAGCACCGCGCCGTTCAACAGGTGGGCCACCATCGTGAGGATCAGCACCAACACGATGGCGGCGAAGAACCAGTCGAGCGCGAAGGTGACAAACGGCAGTCTGAACACATAGAACCCGACGTCTGAGCCGAACTGCGCGTCGGTCACCCCGAACGAACGGGAGTTGCGGAAGAGCAGCCAGTCCTGCCATTGCTGAGTTGCCGGCAAAGCAGTGAGCACACCAAGCACCAGCGCCGCGCCATACCGAACGAGCCGGAGTCGACGACCGAACAACTCATGGAATCGCTGAACCACTGGGTGGACATTGCCGGGGAAGGCCGCCGGAGCAGTCCTGTCAGCGACCCACAGGTTGATGGCCGCAAGCACCACGAACACCACCAACGCCAACGCGAAAAGCAACAGCTTCGCTCCCAATTGGCCCCAGAAAACGTCGGTTCGTTCAAGCCCCCGATGCCACAGCAGGTCGAGCCAGAAGGAGGCAATCCCCCGTCCGAAGACGAGGACTAACACGAAGAGCAATCCGAGAGCGATCAACACCGATCGGCCATTCAGCCGACGGGCTCGGGGACTGCGGGGGAGGTCCGAAGCGGGCCGCATACCCCCGCACGCTACAGATGATTAGGCACGAGGTCGCATCGACATCCGGGATGAGCAGGCGGGGCCACATGTCCCGTCGGGAATGGGGCTCCCATCGGCACCGGCCCGGCCAGCACATCGTCCTCACATTCAGCACAGGCCGACCCCGAAGGAACAGCGAGCCAACGACAGGTCATGCCCTCATTCCCTGCCGCCATCATCCCGGCGAAGTATGCGTGCATCACCGCGTCGGTAACTCGGGCCTCGACCACGTCGCGGCGAAGATCGCGGTACATCGATCGAACACCCTGAGCAATCGCGGCATTGTCACCGCCATGTTCGGCAACCAACGCCTCTAATCGACCGCGAATCTCACCTGCGATGGCCGACTCGACGACGGCAACTGCTTCGCTCAGATCGGGAGCATCCGACCCCGCAGCTGAACCAAACGCCTCGACGCCCGCATCGGCAGCAGCACCGAGGTCACGGCGCAGAACACTTGAATGGCTGGCCCCGTGCTCGTCTGGGCCTGGGATCAGATCGGCTACGTCTCCAACTGCAGCGCCGTCAAGAGCTGCGAGGATGAGTTTCTGTTCATCGGTGAAGGTGCGCTTCGCTCGGCGAATCGCCCTCGGCAGAATTCGCACCAACGCCACATCTCGAGGAGTCGGCACATCGATCAAAACTTCAGCAGCATCAGCACCACCGCCGTCGACCGAGCCATCCGTTGGCTCCGACCGATCACCGAAGAGTTGCACCACCTGCCCGCCATCAGACTGGTCGCCTCCATCAGGCTCAACCTCCTGATTCGCCGCCTGCTGCGGTTCGGTCAGGTCGACTTCGCTCACGACCGGGAGCTCAGACTCTGGCTCGGGCAACTCATCGAGATCGTCGGTCAACCGCTGCGGTGTGAGCGACGCGATCACATCGACGGCTGTCTGTCGGGCACGTTCGAACTCCTCAACAACCTGCCGCTGAGCGTGCTCGGCCTGTTCTGCCCACAGTCGCGCTGACTCGCGGGAACGCTCGGCGCGCAGTCGAACTCGCTCCACATGGCGTTCGGCCTCGTCAATCATCTCGCGCAACCGACCCTTGACCTCGCTGCGCTCCCGACGGGCAGCCTCTGTTGCCTCACGCACCACGCGTTCAGCAGCGATCGACGCATCCGCCTGTCGGCGCGAAGCCGTCTCCTCAGCACGCTCAAGGATGAGAGCCGCTTCCTCACGGGCCGACCGGAGCACCCGCGTTGCCTCATCTCCAACCGCCGCCACGACCGTTGCATCATCAAGGTCAGACAAGTCGATGATCGGCGTGACGGCCGCGCTCAACTCTGTCTCGAGTTCAGCAACCCGCTCAACGAGCCGTTCAATCTCACCTCCAACGGCAACGAGGAACGTCCTGACCTGCTCGGGATCAAACCCTTTGCGTTTCGTCGGGAAACTGGCCTCGGCCACCGATGTCGGCGACGAGGGATCTCGATCTGGGAGTGACGACGCCATGTGTCGAGCGTAGGCAGTGACGCGCTACCGAAACCGTCATCCCACTGAGGAGGCTGACGACACGACCGGTGCACTCCCACCCGCTGCCACCAGTACTCCAATCGCCTCCTCAAGCGTCGCAACCGGCACGATCTCAAGATTCGGAGCAGCCAGACGGGCGGCAGCAATGTCGCTCTCGCTCTGCGCAGCAGGAACCAAGAAGAGGTCGATACCCGCCTGGTCAACGGCTGAGGCCTTCTGGCGCAACCCTCCGATCGGACCAACCGATCCATCGAGTTGCATCGTTCCCGTCACCGCCACCGCGCGGCCTCCGGTCAGCTCCCCTGGAGACAACTCGTCGATGATGGTCAAGGTGAAGGCCAACCCGGCCGACGGGCCGCCGATCGATCCGGTGTCGATATCGATATCAAATGGCAGGTCGATTCGCCGCGTGTCGAACGGGACGAAGCCGACAATTGTTCGACTCGGATCATCAGGAGCCGACGTCAATTCGACGTCAACGGTGAAGGTTCCCGTACCTCGCCGTTCAACCTTGATTGTGATGACATCACCTGCCTCGTGCTCAGACAAGACACTGACCAGATCCTCGACACTCCCGAGGGTCAAACCCCCAGCCTCCAGGAGTCGGTCGCCAGGATCGAGCACCTCATCTGACGGGGCGTAGCGAACGCATTCGGTGGATGTGGTGGCGAACTCGAGACACACCATCTCAGAGATGAGTACCTCGCCGGGCACGATCGAAGCCTCAAACCCGAGCCATGTGAGTGCCACGTACTGGGCTACCTCCTCGGCCGTACGCATCGACTCGAGCGAAAAAACCCGGCGCTGATCGGGCGACTGCACCCCGTACTTGGCCTCCTCGGTGAGCAACTGAACGGCTGGGTCGTCACGGCCAACCCACCAGGACAAAACCGATTGGGCGGGCTCGCTCACGGTCACAAAATTGATCTCGCCCACCGACGGGAACACCGATGGAACATCAGCCTCGGGGCCGTCCGCAGACACATCCACCACATCGGCACCGTCAGGAGGAACCGACGCTGACACCGTCAGGCGGTCGCCCACCGGTTGGGCCGATGCTGGCACCCTCGCATACGGCGCAGGCTGCATCACCTCAAGACGATCGTTCATTTCGGTCGCGATGAATCTGGCCGGTGTCAGCGCCGCGGCCGTCACCACCAGCACGATCGCAACGGCGATCACCACGAGCGGCACCGACCACAACCGATGCACCGCAGAGGGCACAACCAAACTCACGGTCTCCCCCTGTGACGGCCCGCCCTCAGGCTCCACCGGTAGATTCGATTCTTGAGTGTCTGTTTCCATTGCGCTCTCCGTCGACGTCCTCACCGACCGTGCGATCCTCATCATCGGCCTTGCGGTCGTGGCATTACTCGCCGCGGGCTGGCGCAAGCCTGCCAGAGCATCAGTTCGATCACCACGCGCTCACTACGGCGTCCCTGTCGACCAGCAACCGATACGGACCGAGCGTCCCGTCGGCCTTGTTCGGCGGCTGCTCGCTCTCGCCACCACTGGCGCTCTAGCGGTCGTCAGTGGAACCATCATCGCCGTGAGCCTCTCATTCGGTGCCGTGTGGGGCGTTATCAAACTCACGGACCTACTCGGGCGATGACACAGAGCAAACCGATCGCCCGTGATCTTGTCGAGAGACGAAGGGCAGTCGTCGTTGCTGGGCACCGCGGCGACCCAGCCCCTGCAATCGCTGCACTGAACGATCCTGATCCCGTCATGAGAGAGGTGGCTCTCGGCGCACTACGCCGACTCGATGCTCTCGGTGCCGACACATTGACCACGATGATCAGCGATACCGACCGAAACGTGCGGCGGCGTGTGGCCGAGCTCTCAGCAACCGTTCAAGACGTCGATCTCACACCTCTGATCAACGATGACGACCCCATGGTGGTCGAAATGGCCATCTGGGCCTGCGGTGAACATGAAACCGTCACCGACGATGTGCTGCGCCGGATCATTGACCTCACGACCAGCGCAGACGACCCATTGGTTCGTGAAGCCGGCGCCGCAGCGCTCGGTGCGATCGGCGACGAACGCGGCCTCGAGGCAATCCTTGCAGCATGCACCGACAAGCCCGCCGTCCGCCGACGTGCGGTCTTGGCGCTCGCTCCCTTCGAAGGCGAGCGGGTCGACGAGGCGATCGATGCGGCCCTCGCCGACCGCGACTGGCAAGTTCGCCAGTCGGCCGAAGATCTCAGACGCTGACTGGTTCGCGTTCGTCTTCAGATTCGCCCACCTGAGAGGTAGGTGAGCCGTCGGCGTGTGTCGGACCCTCCACATTGAGCCGAGGAAGAATTCGATCGAGCCACGAGGGAATCCACCAGTTGGCGCGACCGAGAAGTGCCATCGTGGCAGGAACGAGCAGCATCCGAACAAGAGTTGCATCAAGCAAAACGGCCACAGCAAGGCCAACACCGAAGAGCTTCACGATGCGATCGTCCTCCAACAGGAACGCACCGAAGACCACCACCATGATCGCCGCTGCCGCAGAAATCACCCGGGCAGTCGCTGCCAAGCCGTCGGCCACCGAGTTGACCGCATCCTGGGTGCGGTCGAACTCCTCGCGGACCCGCGACAACAGGAAGACCTCGTAGTCCATCGAAAGCCCGAAGACGATCGCGAACAGCATCATTGGCACGAAGGGTTCAATCGGTGCCGGCTCAACACCGAACACCGACGAGAACCAACCCCACTGGAAGATGGCGACGGCGACCCCATAGGCAGAGGCAATCGAAAGCACGTTCATGATCACTGCCTTCAACGGAACGAGAATCGACCGGAAGACCATCAT
>JBDQKN010000048.1:0-11565 GCA_040263235.1 Ilumatobacteraceae bacterium | reverse complement strand
GTTCGCCATCGTGGTGCCAGACCCTCATCCAGTCCCCGTTCGACGTGCGCAATTCGGCGATGAGGAACTCGCCGATCTCGACAGCTGCGTCGATCCACTCAGGCTTGGCCATGAGCATTCCGGCATCGGCGAGGGCGGAAATTGCGAGTGCGTTCCATTCGAGGACAACCTTGTCATCGACGGCTGGAGCAGGACGCGTGTCCCGTGCATTGAGAAGGGCGAGTCTGCAACGTTCGATGTGCTCGGGGCGGACGAGGTCACCGCGGGCATGAAGCCGGTTGGGAACGCTTCGGCCGTCGAGGTGCCCGTTTGCGGTGATGCCGAACCATTCGATCGCCGCTTCGGCGTCGGTGCCGAGGATTGAGTGAAATTCGTCTGGGGTCCAGGTGTAGTAGGCCCCTTCGACCATCTGCCCATTGATGTTGGGCGAGTCAGCATCGATTGAGCTGAACAGTGCCCCAGCCGGGTGCCGAAAGCGGGTTAGGAGGTGGTTGACGGTTTCTTCAACGACCTCGCGCCATGCGGGGCGTCCAAACAGCGACCATCCACGTCGGTAGAGCCCGATCATCATTGCTTGGTCGTAGAGCATTTTCTCAAAGTGGGGTACGAGCCAACGATCGTCAGTGGAGTAGCGGGCAAAACCCCCACCGATGAGATCGCGAATTCCGCCGGATGCCATGGCGTCGAGTGAGGTGCCGATGACATCCACCGTCCCCTGACTAGGGGTGATCATGTGGGCGCGCATCACGAGGTCAAGCCCCATTGGGTTAGCGAATTTTGGGGCCGTTCCAAATCCTCCGTGTATTCGATCGAATCCGCGGGCAAGTTGGGCTAACCCTTCGTTGATCAGTTCGGGCCCTGGGACGTCATCGAGGGGTGTAATGACCGCGGCTTGCAGAGCCTCTTGAATGGCCTGCACATTTGCGTCGACCTCCTCCCGCCGCTCTCTCCATACAGAGTTGACTGCCTCGAGCAGACCGAGGAATGCCTCTCGGTTGTAATAGGTGCCACCCCAGAACGGTCGCTGCTCGGCGTCAAGCATCATCGTCATTGGCCAACCGCCGCGGCCGGTCAATGTGATCAATGCCTCCATGAGGACAGCGTCCACATCGGGACGCTCCTCGCGGTCAACCTTGACGGCGACGAAATCCGACCGCAATCGCTCTCCGACGGTTGAGTCTGAGAAGGTCTCCGCTGCCATCACGTGACACCAGTGGCATGAGGCGTAGCCGACGCTGACCATGACAGGTACGTTCCGCTCGCGTGCTTCGGCAAATGCGGCGTCGCCCCATGGATGCCAATCCACTGGATCGGAGGCGTGCTGGCGGAGGTAGGGCGAGGATTCGAACGAGAGTTGATTCACGACCGCTCCTCGTGACTCGATACTGCCGAGAGCATTGTTGACGTCACCTGATCGATATGGCCGTGGAGGAAGTGATCGGTCCCTTCGATTACCACCACTGTTGACGAGTACCCGAATTCGGTCTGGGCCAGTTCGTCAGGATTGCAGTACTGGTCGTGGCGCCCGACTATCACCGTGGTCGGCACTGCTGGAGCGGGCAAGGCTGTTGCAGCGGCGAGTGGGGGAGCAACCAGGATGAGTTTGTGGGGTGCGACCCTGGGGGCAGCAGCGAGTGTCACCAGCGCACCGAATGAATATCCGATCAGCGTGAGAGACGCGACTCCAGAGGTCGAGCGGATCAGGTCTGACGCGGCGATGAGGTCGGGAACCTCCGAGATGACGTCTGCTCGGTCACGTCTGAAGTCAAAACGGATCGAGTCATGCGCAACTTCGACAAGTCGTTCCGCCGAAGCTGTCATGAGCGGGTGCTCGCGTGTTCCCCCGTGCAGCGGGTGAGGATGGCAGAGCACGGCAGCACCGACCGGCTCATCGACGAGTAGCAGGTCGGCCTTGAGCTTCCATCCGTCAGAGGTGGCCAGTTCTCTTGTGAACCGGCGAGGGCTGACAGGCGCAGGTCGGGCGGGCCGCATGGCATGCACGGTACCCTTCGACCGGTGACCACAGAAGCGGACAAGCTCCCAATCAAGATGCTGAGTGACCGGCTTCTGGTGCGTGTTGGACGTGACGATGGTGAGCGGAAGTCGACGGGGGGAATCCTGATTCCAGCCACGGCGCAGATGGCGAAGAGGCTGGTATGGGCTGAAGTGGTGGCGCTCGGACCATCGGTTCGCTCAGCTGAGGTCGGCGACCGTGTCTTGTTCAGCCCCGACGACCGGTTCGAGGTGGAGGTTCAGGGCCAAGACCTGATCATGTTGAGAGAGCGCGATCTCCATGCCGTTGCGGCCGAGAGAATCGAAGCATCCACCGGGCTGTACCTCTAGGTGCACCCCTAGGATCGACGGTCATGAGAGAAGACGGAACGATGGCTGACTACCGACTGTCTGAGGCAGAGCGTGAGGCGATCAAGTTCAACGCCGATGGCCTCATTCCGGCCATCGCCCAGGACGTCGTCACCAAGGATGTCCTGATGCTCGCTTGGATGAGTTCTGAGTCACTCGACATGACGTTGGCTGAAGGCCGGATGGTCTATTGGTCCCGGAGCCGGTCAGAGTTATGGCGCAAGGGCGACACCAGCGGAGACCATCAGGTGGTGGTTGAGGCCCGGTACGACTGCGATGCGGACGCCTTGTTGTTCCTGGTAGAGCAGCACGGCGGCGGTGCGTGCCATACCGGTGAGCGTTCCTGCTTCTACCGGTCGTTCGGTGACGGAACGTGAGAATCCATCCGGACCCGGAGACGTTCCTCTCCCAGGCGGAGAAGCACAGCATGGTCCCGGTTTGGACAGAAGTCCTGGCCGACCTTGAAACCCCGGTGTCGGCATATCTCAAGCTCGTTGGTGACGCCCCTGGATTTCTGCTTGAGTCCGTCGAACATGGTGAACGGTGGAGCAGATTCTCGTTCGTCGGCAGAGACCCTGTGGCCACGTTGGTATCGAGGTCGGGTTCACTTGAGGTCACCGGCCACCTCGGAGCCGAGGTGCCGACCGATGGTGGCATCTTGGCAGCCATCGAAGCACTTCTCGAAGCGCACTCAAGTCCCGAGATCGATGGTCTTCCACCGCTTCACGGGGGAATTATGGGCTACCTCGGTTACGACGTAATTCGTGAGGTCGAGACGCTCCCGAACTGCCCGCAAGATGACCACGGAATGCCCGATGCCGTCATGGGGATTATCGGATCACTCGCAGCATTCGACCACTGGCGGCAGCGCGTCTACCTCATCGAATCGGTGATGACGCGCGACGAGGATGGGGTGCCGCTCACCGAAGACGAACTACGAGCAGCATGGCAGCAGGCGAAGGACTCGGTCGTCGAGGCGGCAGGACGGCTTGCTTCTCCCTTGGCATACCAGCCCGTGGAACCGCCTGACCCCGATGACGAACTCCCAGCGGTGAAGTCGTCGATGGGGCACGGTCGATATCGCGAGGCAGTTCAGGTGGCGAAGGAGCACATCGCGGCAGGTGACATCTTCCAGGTGGTCCTCGCTCAACGATTCGATCTCGAGTTGAACGCTGACCCATTCGATGTCTACCGAGTGCTTCGCCAGGTGAATCCGAGTCCGTACATGTACTTCCTCAAGCATCCTGAGGTGACACTGATTGGTTCCTCTCCGGAACCAATGGTTCAGGTCCGTGGTGGCCAGGTCGTGAGTCGGCCAATTGCAGGAACCAGGCGTCGGGGGGTGGACGATGAACACGATCGACGTCTCGCCGCCGAGTTGATTGAGCACCCCAAAGAGCGGGCTGAGCACGTCATGCTGGTTGACCTCGCTCGCAATGATGTGGGCCGGGTGTCTGAATTCGGTTCGGTCCGCCCCGAGGAGTTCATGACACTTGAGCGGTACAGCCACGTGATGCATTTGACTTCACAAGTCTCTGGCCGGTTGCGTAGCGGATTGGGGCCCATCGACGTGCTGCGAGCGACGCTCCCTGCTGGAACCGTAAGTGGTGCGCCGAAAGTGCGGGCGATGGAGATTATTGACTCGCTCGAACCGGTCAAACGCGGTCCTTACGCCGGGGTCGTTGGCTATGTCGACTGGTCAGGGGACCTCGATACAGCGATCTGTATCCGCACCATGTTCGTGCGTTCAGACTCGGTCACCGCATCGCTTCAAGCAGGCGCTGGCATCGTGGCCGACTCGGACCCAGCCGACGAGGACCTTGAATGTAAGAACAAGGCCGCTGCCCTCCTCGCAACGATCCCCGCAGCAAGACGAATGACCCTCGCCCGCTCGAGCCAGAATCGGGGCGGTGAGTGATGGAATCCGTCGTTCATTGGGCAGACGACGTCCTCTGCCGCGGCCCTCGCGATGTAGTGCTGGTTGAGGGCGCCGATGCCGAGCGTTACCTCCAGTCTCAACTGGCTCAGGACATCACGGCGATGATCGATGGTGAAAGTCGTTGGAGTTTGCTCCTCGAACCGGATGGAAAGGTTGTGTCGTTACTTCGGGTGTCTCGTTCCGGGGATCAGTACCTGCTCTCAGCCGATCCGATGGCGGGCGAGCCAACAGCTCGACGATTGCAACGGTTTCTCCTGCGAGTTGACGTCTCGCTGGCGGTAATCCCCGCAGATGCTGAGATCGGCGACGACCTGGAAGCGGATCGAATCGCTCACGGATGGCCGCGACACGACAGGGAAATTCTTCCCGGCGCAACGCTCCCGGCAGAGCTCGGCCTCACGGCCAGTGCAGTGTCGTTCACCAAGGGTTGCTACCCCGGCCAAGAACTCGTCGAACGGATGGACTCGAGGGGGTCAAGTGCCCCATATCGCATCGTCGTCATCGACGAGCCACTGCCCGTTGGGTCTGACGTGATAGTCGACGGTGACACTGTCGGCCAGGTGACGAGTGCGGGCGGTGGACGGAGCCTGGCCCGGGTCAAGCGCGGTGTTGACATCGGTCGACCGGCTCCCACTATCGGTCCCTGACGACAACGGTCGTCGACGGCAACGACCAGTATCCCTAGACTTCCTGAGCGTGCCTTACGTTTACGCCTTCGACCACGCACATCGCAAGCCGCCAATGTCCTACAAGGACCTGCTCGGCGGCAAGGGTGCAAACCTCGCCGAGATGACAACGGTGCTGGGCCTGCCAGTTCCACCAGGATTCACCGTGTCGACAGACGCCTGCCGTTCCTACATGCACGGCGGTTGGCCAGAGGGCCTTGACGCTGAGATTTCACGACACGTTGCCAAGCTCGAGCGAACGATGGGGCGTCGCCTCGGCGACCCCGCCGACCCGTTGCTTGTGAGCGTCCGCTCCGGCGCGAAGTTCTCCATGCCGGGGATGATGGACACGGTGCTCAACCTCGGGCTCAACGATGCGAGCGTCGTTGGCCTAGCGACGGTTACGGGCGACGAACGCTTCGCGTACGACTCCTACCGGCGATTCATCGCCATGTACGGCCGCATCGTGATGGGTGTCGACGGAGCGGTGTTCGAACATCCGCTGGAGAAGGCCAAAGCATCTGCTGGAACAAGTAACGACGCAGATCTTGATGCTGCGACCCTCAAACGGCTGTCCAGGACCTATCTGGCAGCTGTTAAGCGCGCCACGGGAATGCCATTTCCTCAGGACCCTCGCGAGCAACTCGATGGGGCCATCGAGGCTGTTTTCCGCTCTTGGAACGGTGCTCGCGCCATCGCCTATCGGGTTCGCGAGAAGATCAGCCACGATCTCGGCACAGCCGTCAACGTCCAGACCATGGTGTTTGGAAATCGAGATGATAATTCCGGAACTGGTGTTGGTTTCACCCGGAATGCGGCGACGGGCGAGAACCGTCCTTATGGCGATTTCCTCGTCAACGCTCAGGGAGAAGATGTCGTCGCCGGTATCAGGAATACAGAGACGCTTGACGCGATGAAGCGACACTTCCCGACGATCCATCGCGAACTTCTCGACATCTTCGTTCGACTCGAGGAGCACTACGCCGACATGTGCGATACCGAGTTCACCATTGAGCAGGGTCGACTCTGGATGCTTCAGACACGGGTTGGGAAGCGAACCGGTGCAGCAGCCTTGCGAATGGCTGTTGAGATGACGAAGGGAACGAAGCGTTCGAAGGGCTCAAGCGGCCAATGGAAGATCTCTCGGGACGAAGCGGTGTCTCGGGTTACCGCTGAACACCTCGACTCGGTCCTGCACCCCCAGTTCAAATCCAAAGGGGCTGCAATCGCAACGGGACTCGGCGCATCGCCGGGCGCTGCGGTGGGGAGGGTCTACTTCACCGCCGACGATGCCGAGCATGCAGCAAAGCGCGGGGAGCGGGTGATTCTCGTTCGAAACGAGACAAGTCCCGAGGATGTCCACGGCATGATGGTCGCTCAGGGAATCCTGACCGCCCGTGGCGGGCTGGTAAGTCACGCAGCTGTTGTCGCCCGCGGATGGGGGACTCCGGCTGTCGTTGGGGCCGACGCTGTTCGCATCGTTGATCGACAGTTTGCTGTCGGAGCGACGGTCGTCAAGCAGGGAGATGTGATTTCGCTGGATGGGACGACCGGCGAGGTGATGCTCGGAGAGCTCGAACTGACTTCGGCTGAGCCGCCAGCGGAGTACGCAACGATTCTTGGATGGGCCGACGCAATTCGAAAAGGCCACATGGCGGTCCGGGCAAATGCCGATACCGGCGCCGACGCCACAGTTGCTAGGGCTAACGGTGCTGAGGGCATTGGCCTCTGCCGCACCGAGCACATGTTTCTTGCCCCCGACCGACTGCCAATCGTGAGGGCGATGATTTTGGCCGACACTCCGAAGAAGGAGGCCAAGGCACTCGAACAATTGAGGGTCGCCCAGCAAGCCGACTTCGAGGAAATCCTGAGCGCCATGGATGGCCTGCCGGTGACCATCCGCTTGCTCGACCCACCGTTGCACGAGTTCTTGCCCTCGGTTGAGGAACTGAAGGTCAAAGAAGCGCGAAAGGGGCTCTCGGCAAAGGAGAAGCAGCTTCTCGCCGCTGCCGAGTCTTGGGCCGAGCACAATCCGATGATCGGTACACGCGGCGTCAGGCTCGGCGTCATTAAGCCGGGCCTCTATGCGATGCAGGTGCGGGCACTACTCGACGCTGCCGCGCGCCTTCGAGATGCCGGCGGCAACCCGATCGTTGAAATCATGATCCCGCTTACGGTTACGAGGGAGGAACTCGCTCTGGCTCGGTCGTGGGCGCAGGAGGAAGTCGATCGGGCCCTGTCTGGTATGAGACGTAAGCCGAAGATTTCGATCGGAACGATGATTGAGACCCCGAGGGCAGCCGTGCGGGCTGATGAGATCGCCGAGGAAGCTGATTTTTTCTCCTTCGGAACGAACGACCTCACACAGTTGACATTCGGATTCAGCCGAGATGACGTTGAGAGCAGAATGATGCCCGCCTATCTCGAACAGGGACTTCTCAAGCGGAATCCGTTCGACACGATCGATCAGTCCGGGGTCGGGGACCTCGTCCGCATGGGGGCAGAACGTGGACGGGCGACTAAGCCAGGTCTGAAGATCGGAGTGTGCGGTGAACACGGTGGCGACCCAGAGTCCATCGACCTGTTCAGCAGAATCGGGCTGGACTACGTGAGTTGCTCGCCGTTCAGAGTGCCGATTGCACGCTTAGCGTCGGCCCAAGCCATTCTGCGGTCCCGCGGCCACAAGTCGTAACTGTCGATTATTCTTCGGCAATGGACATCACTACACGTCACACCCCGGCTTATGGAGTAGCTCGACTCTCGCTCGCAGGTGGTGAGACTGTGCGGGTCGAGTCGGGCGCAATGATGGCCATGTCGGCTGGGGTGACTCTCGAGTCGAAGGCTCACGGTGGTGTAATGAAGTCGTTGAAGCGGGCCGCTCTGGGAGGCGAGAGTTTCTTCGTCTCGACCTACACAGCACCGTCGGCTGGGGGATTCGTCGATGTTGCAGCCCGGCTTCCTGGCGATGTCACTTCTCTGGCGCTCGACGGACGTGGTCTTTTCATTTCAAAGGGTTCATGGTTGGCCAACGAGTCGACGGTAGAAGTCGACACGCAATGGGGCGGCTTCAAGAATCTCTTTGGGTCTGAGGGTGGCTTCATTCTGCGTACCTCTGGTGTCGGACAAGTGGTTTTCGCTTGCTACGGCGCGCTCGAGGTCTGGACCCTTGAGGCCGGACAGCACTTCACCGTCGACACTGGGCACATGGTTGCCTATGAGGAGTCAGTGAATCTGCAGATCAGGCAGGCGGCTGGGGGATTGGTGCAGACGTTCAAGAGCGGAGAGGGCCTGGTCTTCGACTTCACCGGGCCGGGGAGAGTTTGGACGCAGACCAGAAATCCAAATGAGCTCCTCGGATGGATCTCATCAGCGGTGGGAGGCGGAGCATCCTCGGCCGGTGGTGGCGGTGCTCTCGGTGGACTCCTTGGTCGAAACTGAGGACTCAACGGGACATTTCCGGTCCCGAGATGCACAGGTGCGGAACTAGATTCATTCCGTGGCCATCGCGGACGACGACATTGAGCGCATTCGAAGCGCAGTGTCGATCGTTGATGTCGTCGGACAACATGTCCAACTGAGACGACAGGGGCGCAACTGGGTGGGTCTTTGCCCATTCCATGGCGAGAAGACCCCGTCGTTCAATGTCAGAGCAGAAACGGGTCGATACAAGTGTTTCGGCTGTGATGTCTCTGGGGACATCTTCACCTTCGTGCAGGCGATCTCACATACCGATTTCGTTGGGGCGGTCGAGACGCTCGCGGCGCAGGCGGGTATCCAACTCACGTACACGACCACTGGCCAGTCACGCGATCGGGCCCGTCGGAGTCGCCTGGTTGAAGCGATGGAGTCGGCAGTCGAGTGGTATCACCAGCGCCTGCTCACGTCTCCCGACGCTCGGTCGGCCCGTGACTATCTGCGTTCGCGTGGCATCACCGGAGAACTCGCACGGACCTATCGGCTCGGTTGGGCCCCTGACGACTGGGATGCGCTGAGCCGGGGAAGTGGAATCGATCTCGAACTTCTTCGAGAGGTTGGCCTTTCATTCATGAATCGCCGCGACCGCGCCCAGGATGCCCTGCGAGCGCGCGTCCTGTTTCCGATCCTGACCGACAACGGTGAGGCGGTGGCGATTGGAGGTCGGATACTGCCGGGGTCCGATGACCCGGCAAAGTACAAGAACTCTCCCGAGACGCCGATCTACACCAAGTCCAGAACCCTCTACGGCCTGAATTGGGCCAAGGGTGAGATCGTCCGTAACAACATTGCCGTTGTCTGTGAGGGATATACCGATGTCATCGGTTTCCACCGAAGCGGTGTTCCAACCGCTGTTGCGACATGTGGCACTGCGTTCACCGAGGAGCATGTTCGTCTGCTGAAGCGGTACACCACACGCGTCGTTCTCGCCTTTGATGCCGATGCCGCTGGTCAGGGTGCAGCGGAACGTTTCTATGAGTGGGAAAGAAAGTACGAGATTGAGGTCTCGGTGGCGCGCCTGAATGGGGGAAAGGACCCCGGTGATCTGGCCCAGACGGATCCGGCATCCCTGCCGGATGCAATTGCTAGAGCAATACCGTTCCTCGGATTCCGAATTGAGCGTGTCCTCCAGCAATCTCCGACCGAGACTCCCGAACAACGAGCTCGAACAGCTGATCGGGCGCTCGTAGTCATCGGTGAGCACCCGAACCTCAACGTTCGCAAAATCTATGCGGGGGAGGTGGCGGCTCGACTCGATCTTCCGGTTGCCGACCTGGTTGTTGCAGCCGAGCAGCGAAGCGGGGCCCCAATCAGAAGTCGCCCACGGGCACGTGGTGGCGGATCACGTCGAAACGCGGAATTTGCCGCGCTAGCGATGCTCATTGCCGACTGGGACAGCATTGCGCCGTGGCTCTCTGCGGAACTCTTTGACGACGATGCAAACCGAGCTGCTTTCGAAACGCTTGTCGGAGCGGGTGGTGACGCTCTGGTAGCGATCGAGTCGGCCGACGATGAGGCGCGGGCGGTGTTGGAGAGCGCTGCGGTAGCTGATGTGGAGGGTGACCCGCTCATCGAGGCGCGAAATCTGATCGCTGCGGCAACTCGACGCGAACTCCGCCGGGTATCGGTAGGTGCCGGCGCCGATCGGATCTCGGCTGATGCCACCGCCCGCCTGACCTTGGAGGACCTCGGGGAAGGTGGACGAGCCGATGAGGCGGCTGCCTGGCTGCTCGGGTGGTTGATCGACCGACGGGAGGGTGACGGTGGATCAAACTGACGGCACTCGAACAGGCGCCGTGCCCTCGGCACTGACCGGGGTTGAGCCACGTGAATGGGCGGCGCTGGTTCGGCGAGGGCGCGCCTCGGGATCGGTGCACGCCGAACAGATTGCTCACGTACTCCGAGACGTAGAACTGACTGGCGATGCGCTCGAAGCAGTTCATGTCGAGCTTGCGAAGTACGGGCTGGATATCGACGAATCAGTCGACCCAGATGGAGAGCCCACCCCGGCGGAGGGAATTGTCAAGACTGGAACTGTCGATGCGGACGAGGCAGTCTTGGCGCGTCGCCGAACCCGTCGACAGCGGCGACCCCGGACGCAGGCCGAGAACGGTTCGGCCGACGCTGTCCTCCTCTACCTCCAAGAGATTGGTCAGGTCGATTTACTGACGACCGAGGATGAGCGTCGTCTTGCTCGACTCGTCGCTGAGGGCATCGAGGCTGCGGAGACCATCGATGCTGGTGTTGCCGACGTCGACGACGAACGGCGGTTGATCCGGGCTGTGCGCAAGGGGCAACGGGCCCAGGGTGAGTTGACCCAGGCCAATCTGAGGCTCGTGGTGAGCATTGCGAAGCGGTACACGAATCGCGGTGTCCAACTTCTTGATCTGATCCAGGAGGGCAACCTGGGCCTAATGAGGGCGGTCGAGAAATTTGATCACTCCAAAGGATTCAAATTCTCGACCTATGCCACATGGTGGATACGGCAGGCGATCACCAGATGCCTCGCCGATCAGGCCCGAACTATCAGAATCCCGGTTCACATGGTTGAACACCTCAATCGACTCCTGCGTGTGCGTCGCGACTTGGTCCAAGAACTCGAGCGGGAGCCAACACCCGAAGAACTCGGTGCCAGGTTGCACTTGGAGCCAGAGCGCGTGAGCGAACTCCTACGGTGGTCCCAAGATCCCCTATCGCTCGACTCTCCGGTTGGTGAAGAAGATGACGCTGACTTGGGCGACTTCGTGGCGGATGTGCTTCCCGGGCCGGCGCGGCGAGCAGAGGAGGCCGACCTCGAACTGCGAGTGGCAGAACTCCTCGACAGTCTGGGGGAGCGCGAGCGAGAGATTCTACGGCTCCGGTTTGGACTGGGCCTCGATCGCCCCCGGACGCTCGAGGAGGTGGGCATTGAACTCAATGTCACCCGGGAGCGCATCCGTCAAATCGAGGCCAAGACGCTCGCCCGACTGCGTTCTCCGCTCATGGCAACCCGACTCAGTGAGTTCCTCGACGGAGAGTGAAGGCGGTGCGGGCGAACCCAACGAGCGATAGTCTCGGACGCGCCAATCCGGGATAGCTCAGTTGGCAGAGCAGCTGACTGTTAATCAGCGGGTCGCAGGTTCGAGC
>JBDQKN010000047.1:0-11603 GCA_040263235.1 Ilumatobacteraceae bacterium | reverse complement strand
GACGAGGGCTTCGTAGAGCGAGCCGTTTGGAGCGGAGCGTCGGGGCTGAGAAGGCTCCTTCGTGACCGGGGCGCGACGAGATCTGATTGGCGATAGCTGGTTGCTCGGATTCGGGGGATTGGTGAGTTCGTCAACGAAGGGAGACGGAGGTTCATCACACCAGAGATGCACCCCGGTTGAGCATCGGGTGATGCCAACGTGGAAGATGCGCCGTTCTTCTTCGGTGTCGTCGGCCAGGCGGTGCGGAAATGAACCATCGGCCACGCCGGCGAGATGGACATGAGGCCACTCCAACCCCTTCACGCGATGGACGGTGTCGAGCGTGACCCTCTCGCCGTTCGTGCTTCGGCGGTCGGCGCTCGTGGGCAGGTGGCTCACGATGAATGGCGCGAGGTGTGTCGGTCGTGGTTCAAGTTCCGCGATCGAACGAATCGCCTCAAGTTGGTCGCGATGCGTGGCGCGCCGTGGCGCTCGCTGGGAGGAGTCGAGTGCATCGAGGGTGGAGGCAATTCCGAGTTCGTCGAGAAAGTGATCGATGAGGTTGCGGCTCGTGGCGCCGCTCAGTGCGACCTTGCGGGCTTGTCGAATGTCGGCGCAGAACTGGGTGAGAGATTCGCGGTACTTGGGGTTGTTGTTCCGGGAGGCGAACCGCTCGAGGGCGTCGAGGTCGCTGATCGATACCAGCACCTGGGTGAGTTTCGGAGTCGTTGCTCGGCGCGGTCGTTGGAGCGCGGTCGCCACCGATGCGGGATCGAGTGTCGAGGAGGTAGCGAGGTCGACCCAGGCCAGCAGTGCTGCGACGCCGCTGCGATTGAGCAGTTCGGTCCCGAGCCCAGTCGGTGGGCGACAGGGGATTCCGGCATGGCGCAGGTGAATATAGGGAGCGATGAGCCCGGCGTTGGTTCTGGCAAGCACGGCAATCTCACCTGGCCGAACG
Organism: Ilumatobacteraceae bacterium; assembly: GCA_040263235.1. GTDB lineage: Bacteria > Actinomycetota > Acidimicrobiia > Acidimicrobiales > Ilumatobacteraceae > Casp-actino5. The sequence continues at coordinate 10,666 of JBDQKN010000047.1, read as the reverse complement.
CCGGTAGCAAGGGTGTCGGAGATCGATGTTGTCATGCCGATTTCCGGTGCCCTCTCCGTGGCTTCGTGGATGTGGAGGCCAGTGGGCGGCGCACCTACTCGAGCATCGATTGTCTTTGGCACTCTGAGCGTGTTGTGGCGAAGTAGCGAATCGGCAGCCGCAACGACATCAGCCGGGCAGCGATGATTCACTGTAAGGGCGTGGTGATTGGCCCCAGGGAAACTGGTGTCGAACTCGACGAGCCACCGGGGAGTCGCACCGCTGAACCCGTAGATGGTCTGGTCATCGTCGCCGACGCAGAAGACCTCGTGTGCAGGGCCGGCGAGGAGACGGACGAGGAGCATGAGTGCTGGTGTGAGGTCTTGGAACTCGTCGACCAGGAGCATGCCAACGCCGCTGCGCACCCGGTTGAGGAGGAGCGGATCTGCGATGAGCGCCTCGCAGGCTCTGAGCACCATGTCGGAATAGTCGATGTGGTTGGACTCGCGAAGTCGTGCCCGATAGGCGACCACGACCTCATCGAGGCCTTCGAGTTCCTGCGAACGTCGGGCAATGTCGCTTGGCGTGGCCAACGAGTCGCGACAGGAGTTCACCGCGTCGACCCATGCTTCGAGGGCGTCGCTGTCGGCGCGACGTCGTATGGAGGGAACTAGGGGCTCGAGTAGTCGGCGAACACCGATCTCGTCGATTACTTCAGGGCGCGGGCCGTGAGGATCGACGGACCGAAGCACCCGAAGGGCAAGCGCATGAAGTGTGCTGACCCGAACCCCAGGCACATCACCGAGTCGCTCAGCCATCTCGGTTTGTGCTCGAACGTTGTAGGCGACGAGCGTGACCGCTGCCGTGGAGAGACCGCTGCGGGCGAGGAGCCGGAGTCGCTCAGTGAGGACTCGTGTTTTACCGGACCCGGCGGGGGCGATGATTCTGGCTGGTCCGCGTCGGTGGCTGACAGCGTCGGTCTGGTGTTGAGTGAGTGAGTCGTCGGGGGCGGCCTGAGCCCCGAGAGCGCGTGCTGCGCCGATTCCGAGGTGGAGCCGGGGGAGGATTGTGCCGATGCCGCTGATCCACTCGAGTGGCCCACCATCGATCCATGCGGGGGAGCCGTCGGGGAGGATGACATCGCCGGTGATGCCGTCGCCGGGCTCGCATCCGGCATCGATCGCTTGGTTGAACAGTGGCCACGTTGCATTGGGCCGCACATCGATTGAGTTGGCACAGAGATAGAAGCGAAGATGGTCGTGATCGTGGGTTGAACCGGGGTGGAGACTCCAGAACTGCTCGTCGATCGGTGTGGGGTGTGGGTCTGGCAGATCATCGACCTCGATGATGATTGCTTCGCGTTCGGACCATGCCCGAGCGAGGTCGGCGATGGCGGGATGAGTGGGGTCGCTGAGAGCGAGTGCAGACTGTGTGGCTTCGACGGGGACGCGTCGGCATTCCTCCCAGCCAGTGGGTGCAGGTTGGCCAGGGGCCACGACGACGCTGCGTCCGATTTTGGCGGGGCCTCGAGCGGGCCGGGGAGCGCTCACCAATGCAGTCTCGCAGTTGGGTGTGACGGTATTGCTGGCTGGCTCAGCTGCTGAGGCCCTTCATGTTTTCGAGCATCTCGCCCATCTGGCGATGGACGGCGTTCACCGCCTGCAGGGGACGGATCATGACCTTGAATTCGACGATCTTTCCGTTGTCGTCACAGGTGATGATGTCGACCCCGTTGACGTACTTTCCCTCGACGGTTGTCTCGAATTCGAGTACTGCAGTGTGCCCGTCCAATACTTCCTTGGTGTAGCGGAAGCCTCCCGAGGAGGGAGTAGAGGTCACTGCCTCGCTTACTGATTCGGCGTCGCCGGGGAGTGCTTGGCCGGCTGCATCGAGGTAAAGCGTGGTGATCGCCTTGCCCTCCTGGGGGCTGAAGACGACCGGGGAGAGAAAGACAACATCGTCGTGGAGTAACTCATCGAGGCCTCCGGGGAGTTGACGCCTCATGTGCAGGTGCCAGCGGCGGATGACGTCGTTGATTGGGCCTTCACTCATGGAGTGGACCGTAGTCGTCACTGCGGCGACTGTGTCACTCGGTTCCACCGGGCTGCCAGAGCGTTCGTGTATATGACTCGTCGAGTGCACGTTCAATCTCGTCAACCGGTGACGGGTCTCCACTGTGCGCCTTGAGCATGTCGGCACCGCTCGGGCGCTCGTCGTTCCGTGGCCAGCTATCGGTGTCCCAGATCGCGGAACGCCGAAGCGCCTTGCCACAGTGCATGAAGCACGTGTCAACATCGATCACGATTGCCAGGTGGGGGATCGACTCGCCACTTCGGCACTGTTCCCTGATCGCCAGATCGACGGTGACCGTGGCGCGACCATTGACCCGCATTGAGTCCTCTAGCCCGGGGATCAGAAACAGCAGCGCCACTCGGGGGTGGTCGATCAGGTTTCGGTATGAATCGATCCGATTGTTTCCCGACAGATCACCAAAGGCGATTCGGCCCGCATCAAGGACCTTCACGAACCCTGGTTCGCCACCTCGCGGGGAGACGTCGACCTTGTCGCTATCGCTCGTGGCTAGGACGCAGAGTGGCGAGGTGGCGATCACCTGAGCGGCGACCTCATCGATGTGGTCGATCTCTTTGTCAAGGGCGCGTTGGGACGGGGCCCGAAAAAGCGCCCGAAGCGCTTCGGTGCCGGTGATGCACTGGTCGAGATCCACGATGAAGAACCCTAGATGGTGGTGGCAGTCTCGATCAGGTGCACGAGGTCGCCCTCGATTCGGACGGCTTTCATTCGCGATCTGCTGCCCAGTACAACCGAGATATCTCGCGCCCGCACACCAAAGGTTCTGGCCAGAAATCGACAGAGCTCGGTGTTGGCGGCACCATCGACCGGAGGTGCGGCAACTCTGATGCGCAGGTGGTCGCCATCGGCGTGAGCAATCTGAGTTCGCCGCGCACCAGGTATGACCCTGACCCGCAGCGTCACACCATGAGCGTCTGTGGTGCACCAGGTCGGATGAGCACCCTCGGTCATCTGGGCGACCGTAGCCTTCGCATGTGCCCGCTCCTTGCCGAGTTGTTCTCTTCCATCATGCCCTCGGTGTGACAGCGGGTGTTCTCGCGCTCGCGGACGAGTTGCGGGCCGTCGGGCTTGAGGTCATGGTGCCCGATCTGTTCGAGGGTGAGGTGTTCTCCGAGGTCGACAGCGGTGTGGACTACTCACTTCGTGTCGGATTTGGCGAGATCATCAGCCGCGGTGTGGCATCGATTGCATCGCTGCAACAGAGTGTCGTGGTGGTTGGGCTTTCCCTCGGAGCGTTACCAGCCCAATACCTTGCACAGACCGATCGACGAGTTCACGGTGCGGTACTCGTCGGAGCCTGCATACCGCTTGGCGAGTTCTCTGACGAGTGGCCGGAAGGTGTCCCTCTCGAGGTTCATGCCGCAAGTGGCGACCCGTTGTTTGACGGCGACGGGGATGCAGAGGCTGCAGAGGCAATCGTGACAGCAGCTGCATCCGCTCAGGTTGTGCGACACCACGGTGGCGGTCACTTGTGCTGCGAACGGGGTCATCGCGACTACGACGAACTGACGTCGGTTGCGGTCATCAACGCCGTGGCGTCGATGACCGCAACCTCATGAACTGGGATCGTTCAGCGTCGGGTATCGAACCGATCGAGCATCATCACCTTGTCCCACGCAGAAACGAAGTCACGCACGAACTTGTGCTGTGAGTCGGCTTGTGCGTAAATCTCGGCGATTGCTCGGAGTTCGCTGTGTGAGCCGAAGACCATGTCGGCTCGAGTAGCGCTCCACCGGTGCTGCTTTGTCTCTCGGTCAGCCCCGATGAACGACTCCTCTGCCGGCGAAGTGGGGACCCACAGCGTCGCCATATCGAGGAGATTGACGAAGAAGTCGTTCGTGAGCACGCCCGGTTGATCGGTGAGGACGCCGTTGGATGAACCAGCGTGGTTGGCGCCGAGCACTCGCAGGCCACCGACGAGAACTGTCATCTCAGGTGCGGTCAGCGTGAGCAGGTTGGCCCGTTCTACGAGAAGATGCTCGGCCTCAACCGTGAACGTGCCCTGCAGATAGTTGCGGAATCCATCGAAGCGCGGTTCGAGCACGGCGAAGCTTTCGGCATCGGTCATTTCCTCGGTTGCATCGGTTCGACCAGGGGCGAATGGGACCGTGATCGTCACACCAGCAGCCTCTGCTGCTCGTTCGATTGCAACGCACCCCCCGAGCACGATGAGGTCGGCTAGCGAGACCTGTTTGCCCGCAGATGCGGCGGCATCGAACTCAGACTTGATGTTGCTGAGGATGCCGAGTACTCGGTCGAGCTGTTCGGGTTCATTGACCTCCCAGTGGCGCTGCGGCGTGAGACGAATCCGAGCCCCGTTGGCCCCGCCGCGCTTGTCGGTGCCGCGGAATGTCGATGCCGATGCCCATGCTGTTGAAACGAGCTCAGCGGTGCTGAGACCTGATTCGAGGATCCGCCGCTTGAGAAGCGTCTGGTCATCCGTGTCGATCAGGGGGTGTTCGACGACGGGGATCGGATCCTGCCAGAGTTGGCTCTCGGGCACCTCGGGTCCGAGCAGCCGTGAGTGCGGCCCCATGTCGCGGTGAGTGAGCTTGTACCAGGCTTTGGCGTAGGCCTCAGCGAATTCGGCGGGGTTCTCGTAGAAGTGCCGAGCGATTGGTTCGTATGCGGGATCGAATCGGAGTGCGAGGTCGGTTGTCAGCATCATCGGTGCGTGCTGTCGATCGGGGTCATGGGCATCGGGCACCGTTCCCTGCGCCTCGGGATTCGTCGGTGTCCACTGCTTGGCTCCAGCAGGACTCGTGGTGAGTTCCCACTCGTATTCGAAGAGGTTCTCGAGGTAGTTGTTGTCCCAGGCAATTGGGTTCTTGGTCCATGCACCCTCGAGGCCGCTCGTCATGGTGTTGATGCCGTTGCCAGTGCCCACGTCGTTGCGCCAGCCGAACCCCTGGGCTGCGAGGCCTGCTGCTTCGGGTTCGGGGCCGACGTGCTCGGGTCCGACAGCACCGTGAACCTTGCCGAAGGTGTGTCCTCCAGCCACGAGTGCGACCGTTTCGTAGTCATCCATCGCCATGCGGGCAAAGGTTTCTCGAATGTCGCGTGCAGCCGCGACAGGGTCAGGGTTGCCGTTGGGTCCTTCGGGGTTCACATAGATGAGTCCCATTTGAACAGCGGCCAATGGATTCTCAAGGTCGCGGTCGCCGGAGTAGCGCTGATCGTCGAGCCAGACGCCCTCGGTTCCCCAATAGGTGTCATCGGCCTCGTAGACATCTTCGCGTCCGCCACCGAATCCGAACATGGGAAGCCCCATCGATTCCATTGCAACGTTGCCGGCGAAGATGAACAAGTCGGCCCACGAGATTGCGTTGCCGTACTTCTGCTTGATCGGCCAGAGCAGCCGCCGGGCCTTGTCGAGGTTGGCGTTGTCGGGCCAGGAGTTCAGCGGCGCGAAGCGCTGCTGACCGGCGCCGCCGCCTCCCCGACCGTCTGATACGCGGTAGGTGCCGGCAGAGTGCCAGGCCATGCGAACGAAGAGGCCGCCGTAGTGGCCGTAATCGGCGGGCCACCAGTCTTGGGATTCGGTCATCAGTTCGACCAGATCGCGGCGAAGTGCCTCTAGGTCGAGGTCGCCGAAGGCTTCGGCGTAGTCGAAGTCGTCATCCATCGGGTTTCCGGCGGGGGAGTACTTGTGGAGAACCCGAAGGTTGACCTGGTGTGGCCACCAGTCGCCGTTGCGCGGTCCTTGCCCGCCGTCCGAGAAGGGACAGCCGGTGGCGGTGGGGCTTTGTTCGGTGGTGCTCATGGGGGTGTAGCTCCTTGTGCTGATGGGTTAGGGATTGATTGAGGCAGATGTGGATGTGTGTTCCGCAGTACAGGTGGGGCAGATGCCCCAGTAGATGACTTCTGCTTCATCGATGGAAAAGCCGTGACTATCGGAAGCGGTGAGACAGGGGGTGTAACTCACGGCGCAGTCAACATCGCGAACCTCGCCACAGGTGCGACAGATCACGTGGTGATGGTTGTCGCCGACGCGCCTCTCAAATCGGGCAGGAGAGCCGCTTGGTTGGATGCGGCGAATGAGCCCGTGGTCGCTGAGGGCGCTGAGCGAGTCGTAGACGGCCTGCACTGAGATTGTTCCCAGCTGCTTGAGTGTCGCTGCGTGGACCTCGTCTGCAGTGGTGTGTGGACGTCGACCTACTGCGGCGAGGACAGCGACACGTTGGGCTGTCACTTGGAGTCCGCACGAGCGGATCTCGTCGGCGATCGGTCGATGAGGATCAGTCACGATGGTTGTAACAGTCCTGATTCTGGAACTATTCCAATATCGGGAAACTGTGTCGACCATCCGTCACGAACCGAGATGAACGAACGCCTGCACCGAGACGCTGAGACACCGAGTTCGCTGGTGCTGCCACCGACCGCAGATACGGTGGCCTCAGTGGAGGATCAGTGCAAAGTTGTTGTTGCTGACTCGCCGGTCCACGGCCGCGGGGTGTTCACGGTGTTCCCTGTTGGGTCAGGGGATGTTCTCGGGACTTGGCCAATCTTGCGTATCGACGCCGGTGATCCGGTGTGGGGAAGTGGCTCAATCATCGAGACGTATGTCTTTGAGATGACCGATGGGTCTGGGGGATTGGCGCTTGGTCTCCCATCGCTGTTGAATCATTCCGACTCGGCGAACTGCAAGGTTGAACTCGATGAAGATGCCTTGGTCGTCATGCTGCGCGCGGTCTGTGACCTTGATGTCGGAGATGAATGTTTCATCGACTACGGGCCCGACTACTGGGCGTAGTCACTCACCGGGGTCAAGACCGATCGGATTCGGATAGGGAATCACCCCGTGTTCCCGAATGGCAGCTGCCGCCGTCTCAACATGATGAAGCACCAACTCATGGGCCTCGCCGAGTCTGGCAATCACCGAGAAAGCCTGCCGGTCGGTGAGATCCTCGATCTCGCCACGCAATGAGCGCCCTTCCTCGGTGAGCTGACCGTCGGCATCGACAAGTCCATGCTGGCCGAGACGAGCCAGACCCGCCTCCATATGGCGCGGCTCCCAACCTCGTGACTGCTCGAAAAGTTCAAGATCGATGCCGTGTTGAGCAGCGAGGAGAATCGTGGCCTCCAGCCCGTCGATACCGAGCACGGCAAGGGCGGCGACATGTCCATCACCGCGGTGTTCGCGCACCGTCGTACACCATTGCCAGAGGTCGGCGAGCGGCTCACCGGTAGCGGCGAGGGCACGGTTCGCTGCGAACAGTGGGCGGCCGTGAGGTGCGATGGTGAACACCGAGCCGTACATCGCCTGAAGGAGATAGTCATTTGGTGGTGTGACACATAGTCGGTTCAGCGCTGCCGATGCGCTTGATCGACGGGCTTCTATGGCCGCCGCAGGGCCGGCAATCGCCCAGGCATCAGGGAGGGCACGCTGGACACGCGAGGCGTGAAAGTTGTTGAACATCGCTTCGACCGTGGCCGCACCAACCTCGCCGAGCGGTGCCGCGCGGAAGGCGAAATATCCCATCCAGAATCCGCGGTAACCGAGATCCTCGGCTGCTGCGCGTGATTCTTCTGCGAAGTAGGTGACCGCGTGGACGGTCTCAACGGCGCGCCAGAGGCGGCGAGATGGCATGTCGTCGTTCATCTGTCGATGTTGGCACAGCCAGTGCGTATGAGACTGGGGTTACGCACTGAGTGTTGCCGCTGCAGCTGCGACGCCGGACCCTCCGAGAGGGGCATTCATCGAGATCAAGGCAGCCTCGATGGTGCCGAGAACTCCGAGCACCATCGGTGCATTGACGTGGCCCATGTGCCCGATTCTGAATGATGCAGATACATCGCCACCGATACCGAGTCCGAGTGTGACCCCCATGGAATGCCGGCAGCGCCGTCGCAACTCAGTGGCATCGATCACGCCGGTGTTGATCGTCGTGACTGAGTGTGAGCGCTGATCCGGCTGCCGAGCGACGAGGGACAACCCGTCAGGGCTTGACCATGCACCGACGGCAGCGCGGACGGCGTCGGCGAGTCGGTGGTGCCGCTCCCAGCGACGCTCGAGGCCTTCCTCAGCGATCATGGCGAGCGCTTCACGGATACCGAAGAGATGCGATACGGGCGGGGTCCCGCAGAACCGAAGGTAGTAGGGGCCGTCCTCGGTCCGGTAGGTCCAGTCCCAATAGCGGGTGCGCAGGTCTGCTGTCTGATGCGCTGTCATTGCTTTTTCGTTCGCCCACACGAATGCAAGGCCTGGCGGTGTCATTAGGCCCTTCTGGCTGGCCGCCACGGTCACGTCGACACCCCAGGTGTCCATCTCGAATCGCTCGCATCCCATCGAGGCAATGCAGTCGACCATGAACAGGGCGGGGTGATCGGCCGCATCGATGGCGGCCCGCAGCGCAGGAACATCGTTACGTACCGATGTTGCCGTGTCGACATGGGTTGTCAGCACGGCCTTGATGGTGCGGTTGGTGTCGGCGCGCAGGTGGGCCTCGAGTATCGATGGCTCGAAGGCATAACCGGGCTCTGCGGTGAGCAACTCCACCGATAGCCCGTTGAACTCGGCCATTTCTGCCCAGATGGCAGCGAATCGACCACAGTCGAGGACCAGCACCCGGTCTCCTCGTGAGAGCGTGTTGGCGAGGGCCATTTCCCACCCTGCGTGTCCATTCCCAAAGGGAACGAAGACCCGACCCGAGGTGGACACGAGTTGTGGCAGCGCAGCGAAGACCTCGTCGATGACCTCGGTGAGTTCACCCTCGTAGATGTCGGGCATTGCCCGATGCATTGCGGTGAGTACCCGTTCGGGCATCACGCTTGGCCCGGGGATGGCCACAATCTCGGGTCCGGCAGCGAGGGGAAGATCCACGATGAAAGAGTCTGCCACCAATGCCGTCGCACGGATTGCTCCTATGTGGTATCACAGGTGAATGATTTTTGGATCTTCATCTCACGTCTCCCGCTCGTTTGGGCTGCTTGCCGGCTTTGCTGTTGTCGCCGCTGCGTGCGGTGGTGGTGGTTCGCTAGTGGCGGAGTCCACTGAGCAGGCCGACGGTGCCTGTGCTTGCGATTCTTTCGAGTGCACCACCGAGTACATCAAGTGGTTCAACGAGGTATCGATCACCCGCGAGGACGACCTCGCAGGGCTGAACTCAGCCGATTACGACGCTTACCTCGCCAACTCCTTGAGAGCGGCTGACTGCCAGGACGAACTTCGCTGACCGCGTCACGCCCAGAGATGGTTCCACGAGCCGGCTCCTAATTGTTGAACGCGCTGTGGCCTAGCAGTGCTCAGGCGGCGATCGCAGAAATTGCGTCTGCCATGGCATCGACAAGGATGTCGCAGTCGGCATCGGTGATAGCGATCGACAACGCAATGAATCCTCGTGGGGCGATGTAGCAGCCGCGGTGGAGCAGTTCGTGAAAGAGCAACTGTGTGAGTTCTCGGTCTGAGTTCGCGAGGTCATGTGGGCTCGTGACGGGGCCGTTAACGGTGTGCAGCGCCATCATCGATCCGAGTCCGGTCACGCACAGTGGTAACGGTGTCTGGGCTAATAACTGGCTGATCCTTTCCCGAAGCGAGTCACCTCGTGTGAACAGTTGGTCGAGCACCTCGCCTGAGAGCAGTTCTCGCAATGCCGCAGCACCTGCGGCCATCGTGACGACGTTGTTGTTGAATGTTCCACCGTGGGTCAGGGTTCCGCCCTGGGCCGGGTCGAATGCGGCCATGACATCGGCTCGACCACCGAAGGCGCCAAAGGTCATCCCCCCGGCAAGGTATTTTCCGAGGGTGGTCAGATCGGGATCGATACCTGTTCTCAGTTGTTGTCCACCGATGCTCATCCTTGAGGTCATGACTTCATCGAAGATGAGAAGTGTCCCCGTCTCGTCGGTACGTCGCCGAAGCGCTGAAAGAAACTCGGTGGTCGCGGGGATGCACCCCGCTGCACCCATCATCGGCTCGACGAGCACCGCAGCTGTCTCCGATGTGATGGCGGCCATGCCGTCGAGGTCGTTGTAGTTGATCCGGTCGAAGTCGAAGGGGGCGAGCAGCGATTCCCCGCCCTGTCCGAAATACAGCAGGCCGCCGTGGTATGCGTGATCGCAAACGACGATGCGATCCCGGCCGGTGTGGTGCCGGGCGAGTTGAACTGCCATCAGGTTCGCCTCGGTGCCCGAATTGGTGAAACGAACCTGATCAATCGAGGGAAAGCGCTCGACGACGGTCTGTGCCAGCCGGATTTCGTCAACATGCACGCCGCCATAACTCCATCCACGTGTGAGGGCATCGTGTACCGCTGAGGCGATTGGAGCCGGATTGTGACCAAGCAGTCCAGCGGAATAGTCGCCAAGGAAGTCGATGTAGGTGTGGCCGTCTACATCGGTCAGGTGTGCGTCGGCAGCCGATGCAACACGAAACGGAAATGGCCGCACGTCGAGCACCGACCGTGTGGATCCACCAGGCATGACAGCGTTGGCCTGCACGAAGAGTTCGTGCGATTTTGGCCGAACTGCTGCGTACCGCTGTTCGACCGAGGTGCGTCTGTCAGCAAACGAGGGCATGGGGCCATTCTGGTGGCTGACATAGGGTGCGGTGATGCACGACGGCGCACTGCAGCGGATCAGGGAGACGTTCCATGAG
>JBDQKN010000046.1:0-11683 GCA_040263235.1 Ilumatobacteraceae bacterium | reverse complement strand
GGCCTGGGTTCTCTCCAACCCGACGGTGACGTCGCCAATTGTTGGAGCAACAAAGGCACATCACCTCGTTGATGCCGTCGCTGCGATTTCGCTTGAGCTGTCATCAGACGAACTTGAAGCAGTGTCGGCGCCGTATCTGCCGCACACCCCAGTCGGGTTCTGATCAGCCCGCCCGTCGGTGGATTCTGCGACGATCAAGCGGCGGTGTCAGCCGACGAAGTGCTGACCAAGGCCGATTTCGCGGGGCAAGGATCCTGATGAGGATGACGCTCAATACCTCCGGAATGTGCAGTACCTCGCCTGCGAGTGGAACTCGGCCAGCGATCAGGTCAACTCCCGCGGTGATCGCCAACGCCCCTGCGAGCACCGTGGCGGCCGGAAGAGCAGCGGTGGCCCGACTTGGACGAATTACGACAGCGAGGAGCAGCATCCCGTAGGCGAGGGTGAAGGCCGCGAGGTGGCGAACATCGTGGAGTGGGGCACCTGTGGCCGTAGGCCAGAACAGGTCGCGCGAGGAGAGCACTATGAGTTGGATCGCAACGACTGCGAGCAGCACTCGGGTTGTCGGCCATCGGGCAGCACGTTCGGCGGCGACCGCTAGTCGGGTGGTGTGATGCGTCGCTGGTCTGCCACCTGGATCAGCCACAACGAGTGAGCGTTGAAAGTTCCGACATGACTCGCAGATGGACAGGTGGGCTTCGATGATCCGTGGTTCGATTCCGTGCGGCTCCCCATCGACGTCAGCCGAGATCGCCTCGAGATAGGCGGCACAGTCCATGCCCACATGGTCGCACGACGTGGCGCCCGGGTTCCCGTCTCCTACGATATGTAGCGATGAGTACGCCGCTTCACACCTCCAATCCGCGTCGCCGAGGGTTTCAATTCCTCAGTTTGGTCGTCCTTGCCACAGTTGTCGCTGCGTGCGGGGGAGGGGACGGCTCCGCTGAAGCTGAGGTTCAGGAGTTTGGTCCCGTCGAGGTTGTAGGGGCGCCACTTCCAGCGTTCGAAGGTGACACCGCCTCAGATACCGGAATTGGTGCGATCGCTCCCGTTCTGAACGGCGAGTCATTTGATGGCACTCCTGTCACGATTGCCCCTGACGGCTACTCACTCGTTGTCTTCCTCGCCCATTGGTGCCCTCATTGTCAGGCAGAAGTCCCCGACCTTGTCTCCTGGGCCGAGAGCCTCTCGGTACCCGCTGGCCTGAAGGTCTATGGGGTGACGACAGCAACTGGCGAAGATCGACCGAATTTCCCGCCTTCGCGATGGTTGAGCATCGAACGCTGGCCGTTCATCACGATGGCCGATGACGATGCGTCGACAGCCGGGCTGGCTTTTGGAACCACGGGATATCCGTATGTGGTCATGCTCGACCCGTCGGGGGCAGTGCTCTGGAGGCACAGCGGTGAATTGGACGAAGGCCAGTTGGAACAGTACGTCAGTAGCGCGATGGGGCTCTGACCCTCAGAGCCGATTAGTTGACGGCGAACACCTGGTTATCGTCGGCGAATGCCTTGAATTCAAGGGCATTACCGGCGGGATCGAGAAGAAACATCGTCCACTGTTCGCCCGGTAGTCCGCTGAACCGCAGATGAGGTTCAATCACGAACTCGCACCCTGCTTCTCGGAGTCGCTGAGCCAGCGTTTGGAACTCGTCGACATCCAACAGGACGCCGAAATGGGGCACTGGAACGTCGTGTCCATCGACTGGATTGCGGGCCTGCACTCCTGCTCCGCTCGTCACATGGGTTACCAACTGGTGTCCATATAGGTCCCAGTCGATCCACGACTCGGCGCTGCGGCCTCGGGGGCAAGCCAGGATTGTTCCGTAGAAGTGGGATGCCGCATCGAGGTCGTCGACGGGGATCGCGAGGTGAAATCGCGGTCGGGTCATGAGAGTTCCCCTGCGCTCAGGTGATGGTCAAACCAGTTGAGAATGATCTCGAAGCGTTGGCGTCGATGCACGGGTGATCCTGAGCGAGACAACTCGTGTGTCTCACCCGGGAAGCGCCAAAACTCGACTGGTCGGCCAAGGAGGCGAAGGGTTACCCAGAGTTCCTCTGCTTGGCTGATCGGGCATCGGATGTCGTCCTCGGAGTGAACGATTAATACTGGAATATCGATCTCGCGCGCGAACCGAATCGGCGACATACGAAGATACTCGTCGGGGTCTTGTACCGGATCCGGTCCGTGTTCGACCCGAAACATTGTTCCGATGTCACTCGACCATTCTTCAGTGAGAAGGTTGTTGACCGCTCGTTCACTGCAGACCGCCTTGAGCCGCCCTCCATGACGTGCGGCCAGCAACGTGGCCATGTATCCGCCGTAACTTCCGCCCTGCATCCCGACTCGGCTCCGATCGCAGACCGGAAAACGCTCAAAAGCTGCATCGAGGACAGCGAGTACATCGGCAAGATCAGCCACACCCCAACCCGTTCCCGGACTGGTCGGATGCTTTGGTCCAAGAATGGCTTGCCCCCAGGCTTCCTCTCGCCCAGATCCTCCGCGGGGATTGCACATGACGACGACATACCCAGCTGCAGCCTGTACCTGCGCCTCATCGAACCAGGTCTCGCCGTATTGGGTGTGTGGTCCGCCATGGACATTGAGAATGACGGGATACGGAGCCGTTCCGTCAGCAGGATCAACCCCAGGTGGGCACATGATCCAGGCGTCGACCTCCGGGATCGTGCCCGCTGTCGGGTCGGGGCTCGACACTGTGAAGTGGTGCCACCCGACTGGATTCGATCGCGAGGTGAAACCATCAGAAAGGGCCGTCAGCGTGGTTTCTGTGCTTGACGAATCTGCAAGATCGAGTCTGATCACCTCGAACGGATGATCAACGGTGGATATCGAGGCCACGGTTGTGCCGAATTGGTGGTCCCACTCTTTGATCCAGTGCCGGCCTGAGGTCAGTGCGACTGGCGGTGACCCATCTGCGATCTGTACCTCAAAGATCTGACAGGTGCCACGGTCTTCGGCGCTGAACATGAGGCTGCCCGAGTTGACCCACACGGGCCGAACCGTTCCCGAGGTGGTCTCCACGGTCCGGTCGAGACCAGCGGTGAGCCACCGGCGCTGCCCCTGTTCGAGGTCGTATACGCCGACCTTGGCGTTCTGTGGGTACGTCAAGGGATCATCGGTGCCGACGAAGGCGACCATTCGGCCGTCTGGACTTGCCGACGGCGACCCAAGATCAGCCGTTCCGTCGGTGAGCCTCGTGGCCGGGCCGCTCAGCGGAACTCGGTAGAGGTCGGTCGCCAGATCTATGTCCCATCCGGGGTGATGGCGGGCCGCCATGATCAAACCTGAGGAGTCAGGCATCCAGCAGTAGTCAGTGTGGTCGTGGTCGGCGTAGTCGGCCTCGGGGTGGTGAGGGGTGAGATCGGTGGCCGAGCCCGTTCCGTCGCTCGGGATGGCGAAGAGATGGAACGGGCGGTCGTGAATCCAACCTTCGCCGTTGAGGCGCGTGTAGAAGTGATCGATTCGGCGAGCCTGGCGAGACCGGTCCTCGTCGGCGTCGTAGCGCTCGTGGGGCACGCGGGACGCAAACGCGATGAGTGAGCCGTCGGGCGACCAGTGGATCTCTGCAATGGCATCCTTGCGTGTGACGAGACGACGAACCTCGCCGGGCGCGTCGACACCAATAACGTGGAGTGTTGCTCCCGGACGCGGATCACTTGGGTCGGCCCGTCGACGCGAGACAAAGGCGAGATGGCGTCCATCTGGCGACCAAGCCGGACCATCTTCCCCGGGGTCCCCAGAGGTGATCGGGAACGCGCGACGTGACCCGTCAGTCGGGGCGAGCCATATTCTCCGCCGATACTCATTGGCTTCGAGATCAACGGTGCTCACCGCAAAGGCCACGTGGGAGCCATCGGGCGAGAGGGTCAGCCCGCTGACGTCATTTTGGCCGTCGAGGAGTCGGTCGATGAGGTCCCGCCGCGAAGGGGGCTGATGCTGAGACTGTGGCTGCGGCTGGCCGGGCATGGCGGCGAGATTAGCGGCGCTTGTGTGTCGGAACCGGTGCACGCCAGCCGAACTGGAGGGCGCCCAGCCTCACGACGAGAACAACCCCGGCGCCGAGAAGGGCGGCGGGTGAGTCAGCGAGCCCAAGGCGACTTCCGGCAACCAGAATTCCCGCACCGAGTGCTGCCGGTATTGCATAGAGCGTCGAGTCGGCTCGGAAAATTTGAGGTGGCTGGCCGGCGAGCACATCTCGAACGATTCCACCGCCCGTCGCGGTCATCACCCCAACAAGGGTTGCGGGGATGGCCAACAAGCCGGCATCAAGTGCAATGGCGGCCCCTGTCACCGAGAACAACGCCAGTCCTACCGCATCGAACGTTAGGAAAGTTCGTCGCCAACGACGAAGGATGCCATTGAGGCCAACGGTGATCAGTGCGGCGAGAGCTGCAGTAATGAACGGGGTCGGCGAGTCGAACGCCACGGGAACACCTTGGTGAACGATGAGGTCGCGAAGCACGCCTCCACCAAGCGCGGTGACCGTGCCGAGTGCAAGCAGTCCAACGAGATCGAACCCGCGCTCGAGAGCGAGGAGCGCGCCTGAGGCTGCGAACACTGAGATCCCGACGATGTCGAGGACCCACAGCACATCGATGTCACCCCTCATTAGAGGCTCCGAGGTCGATGGTCGCGGAGGTGGTGCCGGCGCGCTCGTGTTGAACGGTGACCTTCACAGTGGTGCCGGGCGAACACCGGACAATCCAGCGGCACAGGAGGCGATCCGGAGTTCCGTCGTTACGCATGGCCCCAACAAGTGATCGGCGGCCCTCGAGTTGTCCGTGCAGTTGTCGCGCAGCACCGTCCACGACCTCGAGTCCATCCCCGCTGATTTCTGCGGCAATGGGCTTCACCAGACTGTTGCGTCTGGCGTGAATCGAGACGTCGGTCGGAAGCCATCCGGTATTCGCCACCCCGGCGGTTACCTCCCACAGTTCTTCATGTTCGGCGAGTCGTCGAGATGAGAACTGACGGAGCGCTAGACGCGGTGATGTCAATGCATGATGAATAGCGAACTCAACGTGACCCTGAATCTCGGATTCGAGCAGCGATGTCGGCGGGTTGTGCCAGACCGCAAACATGTCGACACCACCAATCTCGACATCCCCAAGTTGCGGGTGATCGAACGGGACCCACGATGCATAGCCCTCTGGTATGTGTTCATCGCACCAGCGAGCAACAGCGAGTTCCTGATCTGCGGTCGGCCCGGTCCACCAGATGGTGGTCGGGGCGTGTTCGCCGGTGGCATGGTAAATGACGTCCCAAAATTCGGTTGTCCACGAGAATACCCCGAGATGGTCGTACGCCCAGTCGTCGGCAGCACCGCTCATGAGGTCGTTTCGATCAGGGGTGAAATCCTCGTAGACGGAATGGCAGGGGTACCCGGTGAACGTCGTCCCTTGAGCGCCGAGAGCCCGCCACACTTCGAGGTCATCGTGGGGGAGTGAGGCGTCTGGTCGGGTGCTGCTCGGCCTGAGGAGCACCCCTCCAAAGGTGTGATAGGCGTTGTACCCGCAGATGTTCGGGCGCGCTCTGACGGCACGAACCAGTGCGTCGATCTCGGGTTCGGATAGCGGGTGATCTCCACTTCCAGTGACCGAGGTTGACCACCCTGCGGGGAAGTTTCGATTGAGGTCAAGACCGGCCGGATCGCGGGGGGTTGGAATCGTGAATCCATCGTGATCGGCGACCTCCCCCTCGGTGAGGAGGCGGTAGCGAAGTACGTCGCTAGCACTGATTCCGTCCGCCGGTACTGGGACCATGACACGTGAGTCGTCGGGATGTTCCATCCATGCCCCGTCGGGATCAACCAGACGCATCGTGCGAATTCGGCCATCGCCGTCGATATCGATGGGGTGAAGTCCGGGCCATCGGTGGCCGTCGCTCCACGGCCAGAACCGGGTGCTCGAACGGTGATGGCGTGGGGACGCCGACAGGGCCGCCTCGACGCCGTCGGGATTGACCCTCGGGGCGATGTACATCGTTCTGGTCTGCAGGAGTTCGGTTACCGCTTGGTCATCGCCGAATCGAGTCACCAGCTGATGGATCAGATGAAGGGCAGCCACGCCACCGGTCACTTCGACAGAATGAATGTTTGCATCGACCCAGTAGGCCGGTTTGTCGGCCGCTCGACCGGTGCCCGAATCAGTAATGGTGACGAGGACGAGGTCCCGTCCCTCTGCTGAATGGCCGTAATTCTCGATGGTGACAAGGTCGGGATAGGTGCTCTCCACCGTGGCGAGCCACGCAACCATGTCGTCGTGTCGTAGGAATCGGTCAGCGGCACTACCGGGCATGGGCGGTGACGCTACTCCGGTGGGCAAGACTGAATCGATGGTGAGCGAGGTGATACCCCGGGTGCTGCGCCGGCGGAGTGAATTAGTCGTTTCTCTTGTATCGCTATGGGCAACTCGCATGTTCTGGGTGCCGGGTGGAATCGTTACGAGCTACGACGGCGCGATGTATTCGATGCCCAATACCGAGGTGACTCGAGCAGCACTCGGCAATGGGCGAATTCCACTCTTGAACGACCTGATCTTCGGTGGGGTACCGCATCTCGGCAACCATGCAGTCGGCGTGTTCTATCCGCCCCGGCTTGCTGTGCTCATGTTTGACACAGCTGTCGCCCATGGACTCGTCGTCACCGCCCACATTCTGTTTCTTGGTGTCGGGATGGTGCTCCTCTCCCGCCGTCTCGGTGGTGGAGATGCAGGTACAACTACCGCAGGACTTGTGGCGGTGCTTGCTGGGTCCACCCTCACCAAGTCGATTCAATACGAGCAGATCCAGCCGATTGCGTGGCTGCCCTGGATGATGCTCGCCATTCTGTTGGTCGGCAGGCCCGGCGAGTCGCGTCGCCGGGTTGCGGTGCTCGCGTTGGTCACGTCGATGACCCTGTTGAGTGGCCATCCCCAACTGATTGTGGAAGTGGCGATGGTTGCTGCCGCTGTGGCCGTCGGGGCACTGATCGCCCGGCGGATTTCGGTCGGTCGGCTAGTCATGGGCGTAACGACTGGGGTGTTGATGGTTGGCGTGCAGGTGGCAGCCACGCTGGCTGCTCGATCGGGTGGTTCGCTCGAACAGGGTCGCAGCTTGGATGACCTCGACAATGGAGCGTTCATCCTTCAGGGCCGGGCGATAGCTCGGGCCGTATTTGGGACGGTGCTCGATCGTGAGCCAGCGTCGTTCTCTGGAGCATTTGAGGCGATTGTCTGGCTCGGCGTTGTCCCCTCGGCAATGGCAGTTCTCGGTGCGGTCGTGGCGGCGTCGGATCGCAGTAGGCGGTTCTGGGCTGTGCCGGTCATTGCAATGGCAACTCTTGGTCTCGTCTGGTCGCTCGGTCCTCGAACACCGATCTTCCGGCTGGCCTATGCGCTTGTTCCGGGGTTCGATCTGGGTCGGGTGTCAGCACGCTGGCTGGCAATTGTCGGATTGTTGGCGGCACTCCTCGCTGGCGTCGGTGTGCAGGCTGTGAGCGATCGGATCGACCGCCGGTCCCGCGTCACAGCCGGTGGTGTCGGCGTGATTGCGGTAGTGGCTGTTCTCGGCCCGTTGTCGCCCGGTGAGGGTTCGGTGCTGGCGACCTGGCTGCTGATCGGTCTCGCATTGTGCGGTGGGCTCGCTCTGGTATCTCGACGACGTCGCTCCGACGTGATGGCCTTCCTAGTTGCAGTGGAACTCGTGCTGTTGTCGTTGCAGTCGCTCCCTGGGCGATTGGTGCTCGATGAGGCGGTTGGGTCGGAGCCGAGTCCTGCGATCAGGGAATTGACCGACAGGGCCTCCTCCGGAGGCCTAACGATCGCGCTCACCCCCGACGGCGGTCCGCATGCCGAACTCGTACTTGGACTCCGGCCCAATGCCAACATCTGGTTTGGCCTCCGGTCGATAGATGGTTATGACGGTGGAGTTCAGGTGACCAAACCATGGGCAGATGCGCTCAGACGGTTCACTGCCGAACCCGCACTCGATATGCCGTTGCGAAGTTCCTTGCGTGCCCCCGTCTCACCTTCGGACATGGCCCGTCTGGGCGTGAGGTGGATGGTGGTGGCCCGAGATCGAGATCCAGCCGAATGGGTCCCGAACTGGATTGGGCCCATCGCTGCCGACGATCGGGTCACCGTCTGGGAGAACCCTGCATGGGTTGGCGAGGCTGTTGCATGGTTCGACTCAGCAGAGTCGATGTTGACGCCAGCAGATGATCTTCGTGTTTTGGCTGGCACGTATGGCGAGACCGTGCTTGTTGAGGGTTCGCCGGTGGCATGCGAGGTGGACTGTTCGCTCATGCCACTCGATCTTGATCGTCGAACACCCGAGCACCTCATCATTTCTGGCGAGGTTGCCAAGCCGGCGCTGGTGACGGTGCCGGTGCAGTCGTTACCGGGATGGACGGTGACAGTCGACGGGGTGTCGACTCGAGTCGACACAGTAGATGGCCTCTTCCTCGGGGTGGTCGTAGAGGCGGGATCGCACATCATCGAGTTCCGGTACCAGCCACGTTGGTGGTGGCCGTCGGTGGCGGTCTCGGCTATCGGCATCCTGTTGTTAGGGGCACTCCTGATCGACCGCCGCCGACTTACATCGTGAAGCGAAGGCTCCGCGCTGCTCGATCACCAAGTTCGCTATCACCTTCCCAGGAGATAGCTCCTTCGTCGATCGCCGTCTGAGGCTCGATTCGCCCGCAGGCGAGAAGTGCAAAGGTCGTTGAGTCGGCGTTGACCGTCACATCGACCGGTTCATTGTCGTCAACTAGTCCGGCTCGACCATCGACGCGAACCGTAAAGGTGTCGGTGACATGGCCGCGCAGCTTGAACCTGATCGATGTCTCGTCGGGCAGGCCGATCTTCTTGCCGACGATGTAGGGCAGTGACATTCGAATCTCATCGATTGATCGTTCGGCGGCCTGCCCCGACTCGTGACCAGGCAGGCCAAGTGGGCGACGGATGTCCTGTTCGTGCACCCAATGGTCGAAGACGCGAATATCCATGAAGCGGCCGTAGGTGCCAGGGCCGACCGGCGTCATCACAGCAGTGTCCATCTGGGCGTCGTCAAGCCCGGCGAGGTCAAGGCGCCGTTCGGCCGTAACCCGCTTGAACCGATCGAGAAGTTCGCTAGCCGACAGAGACATCATTTCGGAACTTGCCTGACCGACTCGCTCGAAGGGCAGCCGTTCAGCGAAGGCCGCCGGCGGCTGGCCAAGCAGCATCTCCTCAACCGCAATCAGGTGGATCACCGTTGCAGAGACGTCCCATTCGGGACAGAGGGACTGGGTGGCCCATTGCTCTGGGGTGAGGCCCTCGAGGAGCTGCTCGATCGAGGTCCAGCAGTGGTCCAATGCATCGATGGATGGATGGGTCATGACAGCTCCTCGCTGGTCTGCGAGCCGGGGGTGATTACCCGGCCTCGATCGATTGAGACCCAATCTCGGGCCTCGATATATGGTCGGAACACCTCGCCGATTCGGCGGGAGTCCTTATCGGTTTTCGGGTGCTGCAATTCGTAGAGTTCGGGGAAGCGGGCCCATACCTTCACGGCCTCCCAGAGCTCGACTGCTTCGCGTCCGGTCGGCGGGTCGAGGAGTACTGGACCGAAGAGACAGTGTCCGTCGAGGAACAATGTGGGGACGCCGTAGCCCCCCGCTGCTATCACCCGTTCGTGGTCGGCGCGGATTTCGTCGTGGGTGGTCGGGTCGGACAGTGCTTCATCGACGATCGTCGGATCGAGCCCGATCTCGGCGAGGAGGTGTCGTGCGACTGCTGGTTCGTGTGGTTTGTGACCTTCTTCATGAAGAGCTCGACCGGCCCGTTCGTACCAGGCGTCGACCAGGTCCATCGACTGGCGCCGCAGCACCGAACCGATCTGCATCATCGACCATCCATACGACCAGGAGCGTTCCCACGGATGTTTTTTTCCGTCGATCCGGTTGACCTCTTCAAGGCTGAAGAATCGCCAATTGATCTCAAGTCCAGTTTCTTCTCGTACGGATCGGATCCATCGTGAGGTCTGGTATGCCCACGGGCACATCACGTCGAAGTGGAAGTCAACGCTCTCAGCGGGTGACGTCATGGCAGTGACCATAGACCCGGGCGTGTGGCTCGGGCCAGAGTTCTCCGACCCCTTCCCCGCCGGACACCACGTAGACATCGTGGGTTCACTTCTGCCTGTGATCCTCCGGGCGACCAGTTCACGACGAAAGGCAGGACCCCTTGGTTCCCACTTCACGCTTCATCGCCTCCGGTGCAGTTCTCGCTGCCGGATTGGCACTTCTAGCCCCCGGCCTCGTAGTCGCTGATGCCCCCACCCCCTCGGGCACGGTGACCATCGAAGCGCTCGGCACGTTCGACGGCGGCGGTCTAGCGCACGCTGAGATCGTTGCCTTTGACCCGTCAACTGACCGGATGATCATCTCGAACGACTCAGAGGTGGCGGTCGACATCGTGTCCATCGCCGACCCGACTGCACCAGCACTGGTGACGTCAGTGGACATGTCCTCGTATGGCGATGGAGTCAATGGTGTTGCTGCGCATAACGGACTGTTCGCCGCAGCTGTTGAGAGCGATGCAACATTTGATGAGACCACGGGCGTTCCGACGGCGCACAATGGCAGCGTCGTGTTCCTCCATGCCGACGGTTCGCTCATTGAGACCGTCGAAGTTGGGGTCCTGCCAGATGCGGTGGCCTTCAGCCCCGACGGATCGACGCTCGTCGTTTCAGGCGAGGCAGAGCCGATCTGTGCCGAAGATGTGGGCGGAGGCGAGAACGAGGATCCCACACTCGCTCTTGATCCGAATGGAACGATCGGGGTGATCTCGATTGCCGACGGAGTCCCGGCAGCAACCGCCACCGTCCTTGACTTCACCAGCTTTGACACCGATACGTTGAAGGCTGCGGGCGTCAGGATCTTCTTCCCAGGTTCGACTGCTGCACAGGACCTCGAGCCTGAGTACGCCGTGATCAGCGATGACTCCTCAACGGCCTTTGTGACCCTCCAGGAGGCGAATGCGGTTGCCGTGGTTGACCTGTCGACCCCGGAGATCACGGCTGTTGTTCCGCTCGGCACCAAAGACTTCTCCAACCTGCTGATGGACGCGAGCAACCGTGATGATGGGGCGAACCTTCAGAACTGGGATGTGCAGGGCATTTACATGCCCGATGCGATCGACTACTACAGCGTCGCAGGCTCCGGCTACCTCGTCACCGCGAATGAGGGTGACTCACGCGACTTCGACTGCTACAGCGAAGAGGAGCGGATGGCCGATCTCGACTACACCGGTTCGACGTTGTCGGCAGACCTGCTCGCAGCAGTGCAGGACGACGCCCTTCTCGGCCGGCTCAACTCGACCACGGCGATGCCGACGTCTGACCCGATCGACACCCTGTACATGTGGGGCGCCCGTTCGTTCACGATCTGGAATACCTCGGGCGAGGTTGTCTGGGATTCGGGGTCAGAGTTTGAGGAGTATGTCGCGGCGACCTACCCCGACTACCTCAACACCGAAGCGGACACCGAGTACGACCCTGACAGTGACGGGACGGTGACCGCTGCAGAGATGGTGGCATCGATGGCCGAAGAAGTCGACGGACGCTCCGATGACAAGGGTGGCGAACCTGAGGCGGTCACGGTTGGCCGCATCGGCGATCGCTACTACGCGTTCATCGGTCT
>JBDQKN010000045.1:0-11723 GCA_040263235.1 Ilumatobacteraceae bacterium | reverse complement strand
GATCAGGCAACTCGAAGGTCGATCGATCAACCCAGTAGCCCATCTCTCCCGCCCGGTCACCGCCGAGCGTCACCGAGGAGATCTCGACACCGATCTCGCGCAGGGCAGCCTTATCGCGTTCGAAAGCGGCTCGGCGAGCCTGGCCTGCCTCGGGATACTGACCGCCCAGCTCCGCAGCGATGAGGTGCAGGGTGAGAGGTTCGCGCGCCTCGAGTAAGAGGGCGAGGAGGTTGGTGAGACGCTCGACCCGGTCAGCCATCAGCGTCGATACTCGTAGAAACCCCGACCCGATTTGCGGCCGAGCAGACCAGCATCGACCATGCGAGAGAGAAGGGGCGGCGGCGCGTACAGCGGCTCCTTGAATTCCTCATAGAGGCTCTCGGCCACAGCGAGGGTGGTATCGAGGCCGATCAGGTCGGTGAGATGCAAGGGCCCCATTGGGTGACTGCACCCCTCGACCATGCCGACATCGATGTCATCGGCCGATGCGAAGCCCGACTCCATCATCCGAATCGCTGACAACAGGTAGGGAATGAGCAAAGCGTTCACCACGAACCCGGCACGGTCCTGAGAGCGGATCACTCGCTTCGAGAGACGCTCCGCAGCGAACGCCTCGGCACGAGCGGAGGTCTCAGGTGAGGTCATCAGGCTCTCGACGAGTTCCACGAGCCGGAGGACCGGAACCGGATTGAAGAAGTGGATACCGATCACCTGCTCGGGCCGCGAGGTCGCAGTTCCGAGCTTCATGATCGGAATCGAGGATGTGTTCGAGGCCAGGATTGCCGTCGGATCGGCCAGGACCCGATCGAGTTCACGAAACAGGTCCACCTTCATGGACTCGTCCTCGACAATTGCCTCAACCACCAGCTGTCGGTCTGCCAGATCCTCTACCGACGTGGTGAACGAGAGTCGGGCGAGTGCCGCATCGCGTTCAGCCTCGGACATCTTGCCTGCCGACAACCCACGGTCAAGGGAGGTGACCAACCGCAATCTGCCGGCTTCTGCGGCTTCTGCCGTCGCCTCTCGCACCATCACATCGATACCGGACCGGGCGCAGACCTCGGCGATTCCCGAACCCATCAGGCCACAGCCGACCACTCCGACGCGTTCGACACCGGCAGGAACATCATTCGTTGACATCTGTTCATTCTGGCCCAAGGAGGGGACTCCACGCCGCTACCGGCAGACTTTGGTGATGCCGCCGACAGACCACCCTTCACGGCGCCCGCGGGTGTGGAACGGCAATCCTCATCCCCTCGGCGCCGAGTACGACGGCTCGGGCACGAATTTTGCCATTTTCAGTTCCTCGGCTGATGGGGTCGAGCTCTGCCTCCTGGGCGATCCCGACTCTGCTGGCCATCGTGACGAGACTCGAATCGCGTTGACCGAGGTCGACGGCCATATCTGGCACGCCTACCTCCCCGATGTTCGACCCGGCCAGCACTACGGCTACCGAGTGCACGGCCGCTGGGAGCCGGCAAATGGCCATTGGCACAACCCAGCGAAACTGCTCCTTGACCCATATGCGCGATCGATCGAAGGTGAGGTCGACTGGGCGCCAGCATGTTTCGCATACGACCTCGAAAACCCCGACCGACCGAATGCGGAGGATTCAGCCCCTCACGTTCCGCTCGGCGTGGTCAGCGACCAGTACTTCCACTGGGGGGAGGATCGACCCCCCAAGGTCCCGATGCACCGGAGCGTCATCTACGAGGCACATGTCCGCGGGATGACCCTCAGGCACCCATCAATCCCAGCGCACCTCCGCGGCACATACAGCGCAATGGCACACCCGGCCATCATCGATCACCTCGTTGAACTGGGGGTGACCGCGGTCGAGTTGATGCCGGTGCATCAGTTCATCAACGATCATCACCTCGTCGAACGCGGCCTGCGGAATTACTGGGGCTACAACACCATCGGATTCTTCAGCCCCCATAACGCCTACAGCACACCCTCGGGCATCGGCCACGTCCAGGACTTTCGGACCATGGTCAGAAGTTTCCATGCCGCTGGGATCGAGGTCATCCTTGACGTCGTTTACAACCACACTGCCGAGGGCAGCCACCTCGGTCCCATGTTGTCGATGCGTGGTATCGACAATCACGCCTATTACCGACTGGTCGACGGCGACAACCGGCACTACCTCGACTTCACTGGCTGCGGGAATTCGCTGAACATGCGGCACCCCCATGTGCTGCAGCTCATCATGGACAGCCTCCGGTATTGGATTCTCGAGATGCATGTCGATGGTTTCCGATTCGATCTGGCATCAGCACTGGCACGCGAGTTGTACGAGGTGGATCGCCTCTCAGCATTCTTTGACATCGTCCAGCAGGACCCCGTCATCTCTCAGGTCAAGTTGATCGCCGAACCCTGGGACGTGGGCGAAGGCGGCTACCAGGTGGGCCGATTTCCCCCAAAGTGGTCGGAGTGGAACGGCTCCTACCGTGACACCATGCGTGACTTCTGGCGCGGCGAGAAGTCGCGCTTAGCAGAGTTCGGGCAGCGCCTCACCGGGTCCTCCGACTTGTACATGGCTGACACCCGCCGCCCGACCGCATCGGTGAACTTCATCACCTGCCATGACGGATTCACCCTGTCAGACCTGGTCAGCTACAACGACAAGCACAACGATGCCAACGGCGAGGAAGGACGCGACGGGGAGTCACACAACCGTTCCTGGAACCACGGCGTCGAGGGCCCCACCGATGATTCGGGCATCAGCGCACTTCGCGGGCGTCAACGACGAAACATGATGGCCACCCTCATGCTGTCCCAAGGGGTGCCGATGATCCTCGGCGGGGATGAGCTCGGTCGGAGTCAACAGGGCAACAACAACGCCTACTGTCATGACGATGAGATCTCATGGATCGATTGGTCCACGATCGACACCACGTTCCTCGATTGGTGCCGTCGGCTGATCGCGTTCCGCCACGAGCACCCCGTCTTTCGGCGGCGCCGTTGGTTTCAGGGTCGAAGTATTCGCGGCATCGACGATATGTCGTGGTTCCGGCCCGATGGCATCGAAATGAACGATGTTGATTGGGAGCAGGGCTTTGCCCAATCCGTCGGCGTGTTTCTCAATGGTGAGTCGATCTCAAGTCCCGACCGCTTTGGCGCCCGGATCGTTGACGACACCTTCTTGTGCATCTTTTCTGCGAGCGACCATCACTTCGACTGGGTGCTTCCAGATGAGCGGTGGGGAAGGCGCTGGCAGGTCTGCTTCAACTCGAACGACCCACTAGTCGGCACCCCATCTACCCCGGGTGACAACTATGCCGCGGGCTCAATGGTCCCTCTTGAGTCGAGAACGGTACTTGTGCTTCGGCGCGTCGATCCAGCCAGATCCGAGGCCCCGTCACGACTAGATACCCGTTGACTCAGCGCGTTCGATGGCCCCGGTACCAAGTGATGGCGGAGGCGGTCGACGGGTCGGTCCCCTCCGGCAGTTCTTCGTCAACAGCGAGTTGAGGGGCAATACGTCGGGCAAGGATCTTGCCAAGCTCAACTCCCCACTGATCGAAGCTATCGATTCCCCAGACCACGCCCTGCACGAAAACCAGGTGTTCATACATGGCGAGGATCTGACCAAGGGTTGAGGGGGTGAGCCGTTCGGCCAAAATCAGCGTGCTCGGTCGATCACCAGGAAAATGACGGTGGGGATTGCCACCACCGTCTTGACCGAGAGCGAGTGCTTCCGCCTGCGCAAACAAATTGGCCATGAGGAGATCATGGTGCTGTTGGTGAGCGTGGTTCGGTTGGGCAAATCCAATGAAGTCCACCGGGATCACATCTGTTCCCTGATGCAGCAGTTGGAAGAAGGCGTGCTGTCCGTTGGTGCCCGGTTCACCCCAGATCACCGGTCCGGTCGGCATGGTTACCGGCGTTCCATCAGAGCGAACCGACTTGCCGTTCGACTCCATGTCGAGCTGCTGAAGGTAGGCCGGCAGGCGGTCGAGGTCCTGCGCATATGGAATCACCGCCTTCGAACCGCGTCCGAGCACATCGCGGTGCAGGATGCCGATCATGGCCAAGGTCACAATCGGGTTCTGCGCTGTGCCGCCATCAGAGGTGAATCCCTGAGTCATCACGGTGTCAACGGCATGGGCACCTGCGAGGAACTCGTCGAACGCCCTTGGGCCGATCATGATCATCAGGCTGAGCCCGACTGCAGACCAGACCGAATACCGTCCGCCAACCCACTCCCAGAACCCAAGCGTTCGCGCCGGATCGATACCAAAGGCGGCCACCTTGTCTGCGGCCGTGGACACAGCAATGAAATGATCGGCGACAGCATCTTCACCAAGGCGAGAGGTCAACCACTCTCGCGCGGTCTGTGCATTTGCGATGGTCTCGGTTGTGGTGAAGGTCTTCGAGACAACGATGAACAAGGTCCGCTCTGGATCGAGACCCGACAGTGCCGACTGGATGTCAGCACCATCGACGTTTGACACGAAATGAGCACGCAGGCGCGGGTGGCCACTACTGCGCAACGCACGGACTGCCATCGCAGGACCGAGATCCGAGCCACCGATGCCGATGTTGACGATGTCGGTGATCTGTTCATCAGAGCGCACGCGATCCGCGATAGATCGCATCGCATCGAGCACTGCGTGAACCTCGGGGACCACGTTGACACCGTCGACCTCGAATCGTGCTGAACTCGGCGCCCGCAATGCCATGTGCAGCACGGCGCGATCCTCTGTCTGATTCACCCGCTCCCCTGCCGCCATCCGCCCGAATGCCTCGGCGACACCCGTACCTCGAGCAATCTCATGCAGTTCGGCCAACACGCTGTCAGTTACCGGCTGACGGGACCAGTCAACGACGAGGTCCGCTATCTGGGCCCGGTGGCGAATGGGCCGATCGACATCAGAGGCGAGAATCTCGCGGAGATGTCGGGGATCTGGGCGAACCGGAAGTCTGGCCTCGTGCTCCACCTCGGCGACACTACCGAGTGCCTGACATGCCCGTAGTGTGATCGGGTGGACTCGAGCACCGGATCTGGAATCCGATCGGCGGTACTCGCCTACTCCATGTGGGGAGGGTTCACCGCCTACTGGAAGCTGCTCAGCGGATTTGCTCCGGCGGAACTCATCGGCTGGAGGGTTGGGTCTGCCGTTGCCGTGCTCTGGTTATCGGTCGTCCTGCGACAGCGGGTCCGGTCGGTGGTCACGGCAGTAACGAATCCCTCAGTGCGTCGACATCTCCTCGCTGCCGCAGCCCTTCTGGTGGTCAACTGGTCGACCTACGTTGCTGCCGTCACCTCTGGCCGCGTCATCGAGACTGCACTCGGCTATTTCCTTGCACCACTCCTCACCATGGGATTCGGAGTCGGCCTGCTGGGCGAGCGCCTGACACGAGTGAGGGCCGTGGCGATCGGACTGGTGGGATGCGCCATCGTTATTCTCTCGATCTCCTACGGCCGACTTCCCTGGGTAGCGATTCTCCTCGCTGGAAGCTGGGCCCTCTACGGGCTGGTCAAGCGCAAGGTTGGTCTTGGTCCCGTCGACAGTCTGACCGGCGAAGTCACTCTGCTGGCGCCGCTCGCGGCGATTGTGATCGTTGTCTCACTCTTGCGCGAGGGGGGTGTCAGCGACAGCGCTATCGGCCTCGACTGGCTGTTGCTGGCGGGAACTGGCCTCGTCACCGCAGCACCGCTTCTTCTGTTCGCCCACGCAGCGCCAAGAGTGCCGTTCACCCTTCTCGGCCCCATCGGATGGATGGTTCCGATCATCAACCTTGCGCTTGGCTGGGCCGTCTATGGAGAGGACATGCCTCAAGTCAGGCTGATCGGCTTTGCTCTGGTGTGGGTGGCTCTTATCGCTGTGGCTGTTGAAACGGTCACGAGTCGACAGGAGGGCCCAGCGAGGGGCGATAGACGCGCCACTGCCGAGGTGGCCAAGTGAGCAGGGCGCCCTACCGAGGGATGACTCTTGCAGTGCTTGCCATGTTCATGCTGGCCGGCTGTGCGAATACCTCCGACGTGCGGATCGTTGCGTCCCGCCCCGTCTCCGAATCAACAACCTCTATCAATAACCAACCGCTCGAGGCACCAGATGACGACGGCGAGTCTGATACGTCCACCCCAACCAGCAGCCAGCCACCACTGAGTGCAGAGACCACCGATATCGAACTCAGTGAGGTGGTCGATGTCGACCCCAAACGAATCCCACAACCCGACGATGCCATCGTCGCAGCAGCAATCCTCGACATCGAGGAGTGGGCCACGGAAGTCCTCATCGACACCTACGGTCTTGACGGGACCCCTGCCCGCGGCGGGGTGTTTGCCGGGCATCCCGACCGACGCGTTGCGCTCCCCGGATGTGGAACTGACAGCACCGACTACCGCGATCTCATGGAGTACGTCGCTCTGTACTGCCCAGTGGATGAGTTCGTGATCTATGACGACGGCCCCGACGGCCTCCTCGGGTCTCTGGCGGCCGAGAACGGTGGGATCAGTATCGGGGTCGTCCTCGCCCACGAATTTGGGCACTTCATTCAGGACCGTGTCGGCGTTCTTGACCGAAACCTTCCAACAGTGGTCACCGAGCAACATGCAGACTGCTTGGCAGGGGCTTGGCTCGGTCGCGCATCCGCAGGCCGTTCACCCAATCTGACCATCGGCTCAGACGCCATCCGAGCTGGCCTGATCGCTCTTGTCCAGGTGCGCGATCCAGCTGGAGTCGACACGTTGTCCCCGGGCGGTCACGGAACTGCCTTCGATCGAGTCGGCGCGTTCCAACTCGGGATCGACGGAGGGGCCGACAGGTGCGCTGGCATCATCGACGATCCACTTCCACTCATGCCGAACGCGTACCTCAGCATGGATGACTACCTGCGCGGCGGCGATGCTCCGTATGACTGCACCACTGTCGACGACCCCACTTGCACCGACTCGTGGCAGTTCCTCGGCGAGGATCTGAACGAGTTCTGGTCGCTCTCACTTGGAGCAAGCATCGAGATGGAGGCATGGCCTGTCGATTCCATTGCCGGGGTGTGTGCTGACCTGAGAATTGTCGATGGCCCCATCGCGCGTTGCCCCACGTCGAATCTGGTCGTGTTCGACGCCCAGAACGTCTTCGACCTTTATGTCGAGTTCGGTGACTTCACGCTCGGATATCTCCTCGGTCTCGCATGGGCGGATCTCGTTTTGGAGCGTGAAGGCTCGTCCGTGCAGAGCGAACCCGCGCTTGCCGACTGCCTCGTTGGGGCGTGGGTCGACGACATCACCCTTGGATCACGTCGGAGTCCAAACCGTGAGAGCACCGTTGTGACCTCACCAGGCGACCCAGATGAGGCGATCACCATGCTCATCCATCTTGCAGACGACACCAGCAGCACCACCTTGTTCGATCGGGTCGCGGCCTTTAGAACTGGCGTATTGAACGGCCTTGACAGGTGCCTCGTGCCGGGCTGATCATCCCGACTCGGTCGTACCCGCCGATGGCTCAGCGGTTGCTGGGCTACTCGACGTAGTCGCCGTCGGCACGGTTGTCGTCGTGGTGGAGGTGGTCGTCGTCGTTGTCGATGTGGTGGTTGTCGACGTGGTAGTGGTGAATTCGGGAGGGGTCTCTGCCCACCAACTCGGCAAGCTCTCCTCGTAGGTCACATCCTCAGGCTCGGACTCGCCGTTCCACACCAACACCGATTCGCCGAGGTTGACAAGGCTTTGGAAGTAAGTCGAAATGTGCATCGGTATCCGAACACATCCATGTGAAGCAGGTTCGAGGGGTACGTTCAGCGCCCCGTGAACAGCGATGCCGTAGTTGAAGTAGACGGGATCCCACATATCGCCGAGCGGTCCGCTCCTGATTCCGGAGATTTTGCGTTCAAAGGTAAACACCCCGCCAGGGGTCTTGGCATAGGCACACACGAAGTCGGTAATCGGCTCCTCAAGGAGGTCTCCCCTGTTGTTGGTGTCGTAGGTGACTTCCTCGCAGTACACCGCCGGCTGACCGAATTCATCGAGTTCGCCAGTGGAGATGTGGGTGATCAGCACTGGCAGGTCGGCGTGGAATACGACCATGACCTGTTGGGGGAGGTAGATCTCGGTGTGATTCCGCAGACCGCCAGTGGCGCGTCTTGGCGAGATGCCAAGCGGCTGTCGCATCCGGTCCCAGAGTTCAGGTGTGACCACACCAGTTGCTTGCTCCCTTGGGGTTCCAAGCACCAGTTTTTCGTAGGCCCACACCGCCTGAATCGTTACTCCGCCGTAGACCCCGTCGATCGGTCCTGGATCGAATCCAAGGTCGTGGAGGTGTTGTTGGACCATGGCCACATCAGTGCCCGATACTCCGCGCTCAAGACGTCGTTCAAGCGGAACTGATGGTGCGATTGGACCCTGAGGAACAACAGAAGTCGTAGTGGTGTCCACATTTGGCACCGTCGTCATCGGCACCGTTGTTCCCCCGTCGACCGTCTCGTCTGAACCCGGCGACGCCGAGACGGCCACGACCAACAGCACAACAGCGGCGAGAACCGCCGGGAGCCACCGAGCAGGGTGCTGAGGGAGAGGGGATGAGGGACGATCGTTCACGATGGGTCACGGCGACGGGTACGGTACTGGACAGGGTACCAACGTTGCCGTCAGCGTGTACCGCGGATCAGCGGCGCTCGACTGGAGTTACTCCCTCGAGGTCACGACGCAACGACCACATTTCGCGAAGGATCGTCAGAATGACCGCAGGCGACGACAATGTGGAGGTTCCACGGGTCCGGGGGAAGTAATCCACGCCCATCTGCACCATCTCAAACCCTGACCGGGTCGCCCGAATGATCATCTCGGCATCGATGAATGACCCCTCCGAACGCAGATCAATGTGGTCGAGCACTCGCCTGCGGACCAATTTGCACGCAAAGTTGATATCTCGGACCCTGACCCCAAACACCGCCTTGATCAACGTGTTGTACACCGTGGTGTACACCGCACGGACCACTCCCTCGCCAGTACGGTCGAACCGGTAGGCGCTCACGATGTCGGCGTCGTATTCGCGCAACAGTCGCACGATCCGTGGCAGTTCAGACATGTCGAAGGGAAGGTCTGCGTCGGTGTACAGCACCAGATCACCAGTTGCGGCTGCGAACCCTGATCGCATCGACCCGCCGAGCTTCCGGTTTCGCTGATGATGCACTACACGAACCCGACCGTCGTCGGCCGCCAACTGATCGGCGAGTACCGGCGTCGAATCAGTTGACGCATCATCGATGATGATGAGTTCGTAGTCTGCGATGTCTCCACTCGCCATCAGCCGCTCACACGCACGCCGGCCGTAGGCGATGGCTCGCTCGATGTACTCCTCTTCGTTCCACATTGGGTAGAAGACCGAGAGTCGCTCGAACGCGGCGGTCGTGCCGTCGGTGCTCACCCGGGGGAGGTTATCTGGGCTCGACCAACCCGACTGGTGGGAATGTCACGCGTACACTGGAATCGATGTCCGACGGTGGAGATAACGGCCGGCAGCCACCTGAGATTCCTCCGACCTATCGGGCAGGGACCCTCACGGGAGGGTGGTCCCTCATAACGATCAGTGTCTGGGCAGGCGTGGGCGTGGGCCTCGCTGCTGTGTGGGCAGCGAGCCGTCAGATCGGACTCAGCACCTGGTGGTTGGGACCGCCATCAGGTGGACAACCGTTGGCAATACACCTGATTCCCTTTGCATTTCCGACCGTCGTCATCGCCAGCGCTCTCCTTCGCGTCCGTTGGGTTTGGCTGATCGGCGTCGTTGCATCGCTCGGAATCGCGGCTATCGCTCTCGGCGACCTCGGACGCGTCGCTCGGCTCGGCCTGATTGAGGTGGCCCTGAGCAGCGCCGGACTCGCCGTCTCACTCGCCTCGTGGTCGGGGACCTTGCGCACTGGGGTCACCACCTACAACGAACGGTAGGTTCACAGGTCATGTCGAACGTGTTGATGTCACTCCCCTCTGGTGAGCGTGTCGGTATTGCCTTCTCTGGGGGACTCGACACGTCGGCAGCGGTTGCCTGGATGCGAGAAGGCGGGGCGGTGCCCTACGCCTACACCGCAGACCTTGGCCAGTACGACGAACCCGACCTCTCCGGTGTTCCCGACCGTGCATTGATCTACGGGGCTGAGGCTGCTCGTCTGGTCGACTGCCGGGCCGAGCTCGTGCGCGAGGGCCTCATGGCACTCCAGTGCGGGGCCTTCCATATTCGAACGGCTGGGCGCACGTACTTCAATACGACCCCGCTCGGCCGAGCGGTAACCGGCACCCTCCTCGTTCGAGCGATGCAAGACGACGGGGTCGATATCTGGGGTGATGGGTCCACGTACAAGGGCAACGACATTGAGCGCTTCTACCGATACGGCCTCATGGTCAACCCGCAGCTACGCATCTACAAGCCTTGGCTCGATCCTGCCTTTGTCGAGCAACTCGGCGGCCGAACCGGCATGAGCGAGTTCCTCAGCGCTCGCGACTTGCCCTACCGGGACTCAGTCGAGAAGGCCTATTCGACCGACGCCAACATCTGGGGCGCTACCCACGAGGCCAAAGTCCTCGAGGAACTGTCAACCGGAATGGAGATCGTCTCGCCGATCATGGGGGTTGCCCACTGGGATCCCTCCATCGCCATCGAGGCCGAGGACGTGACTATTCGATTCGAGGAGGGTTGGCCCGTCGAAATCAACGGGACAACCTTCACCGACCAGGTGGCACTCGTGCTCGAAGCGAATGCAATCGGGGGCCGTCACGGGCTCGGAATGAGCGACCAGATCGAGAACCGGATCATTGAGGCGAAGTCGCGAGGCATCTATGAAGCACCGGCGCTGGCGTTGCTCAACATCGCATACGAACGTCTGGTTACGGCCATCCACAACGAGAACACCTTGGAGAACTACCACACCATGGGCCGACGGCTTGGTCGGCTGCTCTACGAGGGCCGATGGTTCGATCCCCAGAGTCTGATGCTGCGCGAGCCACTCCTGCACTGGGTCGGATCGGCCATCACTGGTGAAGTGACCATTCGACTTCGACGGGGTGACGATTACTCGATCCTCGATACAACTGGGCCTGACTTGACCTATCAACCCGAGCGTCTCTCAATGGAACGCGTCGAGGACGCCGCTTTCGGTCCTCTTGACCGGATCGGTCAACTCACGATGCGAAATTTGGACATCACCGACTCGAGATCCAAACTCGACGTGTACCGACGCATCGGAGTGTTGGGCACGGGTGGCCCACTGGAACTCGACCCCGGCGCTTCCTGAGTCGATTCAGGGAGCGAGCCGAGCGCTGAGAACTGCTCTGAGCAACGCCGCTCTCGATGGCATGGTGTCGATGAGCACATGCTCGGTGTCAGCGTGAGCCCCGCCGCCGACAGCTCCCAGACCATCGAGCGTCGGCACGCCGAGCGCAGCAGTGAAGTTTCCATCACTTCCGCCACCGACGGAAATTCCGGTGATCTCCGGATCGTGGGCGCGAGCCATCGGGAATAACTCGGCGGATGCCGATTCAGGAAGAGGGGGACGGGAGATGCGCCCGAGAACCTCGATCGCCGCTCCATCGATCACCGCCTTGAGTGCTGCCATCGCCGC
Source organism: Ilumatobacteraceae bacterium (assembly GCA_040263235.1). Lineage (GTDB taxonomy): Bacteria > Actinomycetota > Acidimicrobiia > Acidimicrobiales > Ilumatobacteraceae > Casp-actino5. The sequence goes on along the minus strand of JBDQKN010000045.1, from coordinate 167 downwards.
CTCCACTCTGGCGGCCTCTTCCATGGTCGAAACCCGTACGTCAACTTTGATCGAAGTCGCAGCGGGAACCACGTTCTCAGTGGTTCCTCCTTGGATGACCGTCGGCGTGACGGTCGTGCCGAGCGCGGGGTCTGCGATGGCGGCAATTACGAGGAGTTGGTGGGCTG
>JBDQKN010000044.1:0-11734 GCA_040263235.1 Ilumatobacteraceae bacterium | reverse complement strand
TTCCATGAGTGCGACCTCCTCGTGGTTGAGGCCATTCGGCGTGGACTCTTCGATGGATTGGACCCTTCCGAGGTGGCTGGATTGGCCTCGGCCGTCGTCTACGAATATCGAGGACCAGACGACCCTCCGCCGGCATTCATGCCCACGACAGAACTTCGACGTCGTATCGCCTCGCTTGAGGGCCTCAGTTCGGAGTTGACGGAGATGGAACGGGCCCATGGACTGGCAACGCATCGGTCACCGGATGCCGGATTTGTGGCGGCTGCGCATGCCTGGTGCTCAGGAGCGGATCTTGGTGACGTCGTGGGAGCTGAAGAAATGGCAGGCGGCGACGTGGTGAGGAATCTTCGGCAGGTGATTGATCTTTGCCAGCAGATTGGGTCTGTGGCCCCCAATTCCGCAACTCGTCGATCGGCCCAACAGGCCGTCGATGCGGCGACTCGTGGGATCATTAGGTCCTCGGCAGTGGTCTCTGGTGAAGGTGCAGGCTGAGATGGCGATCCGTCCCGGAGAGGAGTGGGGCACATCAATTGACGGTGTTGAAACTGCGCCGCTCTGCGTGACCGATCTTGAGGTAGGAGCCGTGATCAGCGCAGGGGGTGAGCCCCTCGTTCGAGGTGGGGACCTGCACCGAGCGGTGGGTGCGCCTCAACAAGGGGAGGCCACTCGCCGTCTCCCCATCGATGTGATGATCGTGCGGGATCTGGCGACCGGTACCGAGGTCGGTCGAGCCGTCTCCGCCGTGATCATTCGACGTCGGTCGCTGCTCGGATGGTTGAGGGGACCAGTCACCGTCATCGGCAACGTTGAATTCGTAAGGGGTCGGCAAGTGCTGCCTCGCGCTCATCCCAATGATGGGTTGCTGGATCGAATCGACGTTGACGGTGGGATGTCCGCCCGCCAACGGATCTACGCCTTGAGCCGTTCCCGGGTTGGGAATCATCTTCCACACCCTGGACTGTCGGTGTCACGTGGTGAGCGGTTCACCCTGCGTGTTGAATCGGGATGTCACGCCCTTCTCGATGGTCGGGCCGTTGAACTCCGAGACCAGGTCGTGGTCGAGATGGCCCCCGACGGCGGGCACATCCTTGCCTGATCGGTCGAGTTGATATCCCCGTTCGAGGTGGTGGGTCCACGTACGATGCCACTGTGACCTACGTGGCCGAAGAGTTCACGCCGGCCGAAACCGAGGTGTTGCGGCGGTACTTCACCAATCTCGACCGACCGGTCTTTGCGTTGGTCAATCTTCCAGAGGTGGTGAAGGGTGCGCTCTTCGCTCGATACAGCCGAAGTCATAAAAGCCTGAGGCGACTCTTCCTTGATGAGTTTGTCGGCGAACTCGATGTCGACGGCGATGTCACCCTCGACGCAGCAACGGGGTTGACGCGAGCAGAGGAACTCTATGAGCGGGTCTTCGTGGAGTACGGCGACGATTCCGTTGCGCAGCTAGGAGGGGTCCACCTTGCGTGCGAGCAGGCCTCCAATGTTCTGACCAAGGTGCTCGAACGCGGTCGTCTCATGTCGTACCTCGAGCAGAGCACGCGTTACATCGCATACGACGCTCGATTGGGTGGCCGGTATCGATACCACCGAGATCCCGCCATCTTGGCGAGCCGCTTGGGCACCCGCTACGTCGGCGATATGGACCGAATGTTCGATGCATACTCCGAGGCTCTCGAACTGGTTACCGAGCATGTTCGTCGGGTGATTCCGCGTTCGGCCAGCGACAGTGATTTCGTTCATCGTCAGGCCACGAGGGCGAAGGCCCTCGACGCAGTTCGGGGGATGCTTCCTGCAGCAGCGACCTCGAACGTTGGCATCTATGGGAGCGGTCAGGGATTTGAGATGCTTCTGCTCAGGATGCGGTCTCATCCGCTTCCGGAGGCGAGGACCTATGCCGAGGAAATGTTGACCGAACTGCGCAAGGTGATCCCGAGTTTCCTTCGACGGGTCGACGTTCCAGAGCGTGGGGGCGTGTGGTCTGACTATCTCGCTGACATCGACGCTCAGACGGAGGAACTCGTCGACAGCCTGCTCGGTTCGACACCTGTTGACGCTGCTCCTGAAGTGGATCTTGTCGATTGGGACCCCGCAGGCGAGCAAAGAATGATCGCCGCTATCTGTTACCCCCACAGTTCAATGTCCGAACGACAATTGACGGATGCCGTCTCCTCGATGACCGATGAACAGCGCTCTGCGATTCTTGCTGCAGCCGTTGGTGAGCGGCAGAATCGCCGTCATAAGCCAGGTCGCGGATTCGAACGAATTGACTATCGCTTTGACGTTCTGAGCGATTACGGGGCATTCAGAGATCTTCAACGGCATCGGCTGCTCACGATTGATTGGCAACGATTGTCCCCCAATCACGGTTATGTGAGGCCGGAACTCGTGGACGAAGCAGGAGCCGGCGCACTCTTCGACGAGACGATGGAGCGGTCAGCCGAACTGTTCGATGTACTGCGGCCGGATTTTGCCGAGCAGGCCGCTTATGCAGTCGCCATGGCTCATCGAATTCGCTACTCGATGCAGTTCAACGCACGTGAGGCAATTCATCTCATCGAACTCCGCTCATCCCCCCAGGGTCACCCTTCCTACAGGCGAGTTGTTCTTGAGATGCATCGACTGATCGCCGAGAAGGCCGGGCATCGGGCTGTCGCCAACTCAATGGTTCACCTTACGACTGAGGCTCCGGATCTCGAGCGCTTGGATTCGGAACGTCGCGCCGAGGCGCGACGGCTTCCTTCCGGATAGGGTGCCGTGCCCGAGCGACCTCGACGTGACAGAGGTCGCACCATCCGGAGGGGACGGCGACCGTGCGGTGGCCTACTATCCGGCCAATCCCCCTATCGATACTGCTTCAGGACGTGACACCATGGCCGATGACATCACCGACGACATCGAGGATGAGGAGATCGACGACGACTCCGATGCCGATGCTGATCTCGACACCGACGACCCCGAAGACGAGGATTTCGAAGGTGACGATGAGGATGCCGACGGGTCAGATGACGATGATGGCGATGATGACGACGATGATGACGATGACGACGATTCAGCGGAGTCGAGTTCTCGTCGCAAAAAGGACGATGATGACGATGATGACGATGACATGTCGTCGCCAGATGATGTTGAGGCTGATCTCGACACCATCCTGAAGGATCGCATGGTCACCGTTGAGGTGGACGAGGACGATGAGGAGGAGCTTCCTCCTGCGACTGACGATCGGGTAGAAGCCGTCGAGGGAGTTCAGCCCAAGCGTGCCGACGAGCGGTTGTGTTCCTCGTGCTTCTTGCTCGTCCGGGCTGGGGCACCCTCCTGCCTCGTCGATGATGACAACTGCCCAATCTTTTCGGCGTGATTGACCCGACGGTACGCACGGCGCAGATCCACGATCTCGCTGAGCTCAACCGTTTGGAAAATGAGGCCCGAGAGGCGCTAATTGCCGCCCGGGGCGGAGCACGTCTCCTTGAGATGCTCCCGCTGCGAAGCAACCACTGGTTCGAGGCTGGCATAGAGGTGCTAGTAGCAGACCTCGATGGCCTATGCGTTGGCTATCTCGTGGGGGTACCAGGCGAGATCTGGAAAGTCGAGATCGTCTACGTCATGCCTCAAGCGCGGGAAGTTGGTTTCGGTGACGCCCTCTTGGAGATGGCGATGGACTCGGCACGTGGTTCGGGGGCGAGACGGTTCGAGGCCATCGCGCTTCCGGGCGACCGCGAGACGAAAAATCTCTATGAACGGGCTGGCGTCACCGCCAAAGCCATCACCGTGGCAGTTGAGCTCAGTGGCCCTTCCAGCGAGGTTCCCTCTTCTCGATAAATGCAGTGAGACCTTCTGCGGTGTCCTCTGATCGAAGCACGCCACCGAATTCATCGTCGGTCATCTTCTTCAACGTCTCATCATCCGCCCATGCCGCGGCCAGTACGACTTTGCGACTGGCCCAGACAGCGAGAGGCGCAGCAGCAGTGATCTGCTCTGCGAGTCTGCGTGCCTCTGCCATGACCTCGCCAGCTGGTGTGAGCCGAGAGATGAGACCCAATTCGAATGCACGCTGGGCTGGGATCGGTTCCCCGGTCAGAATCGCCTCCATTGCCGCTGCCTGTCCGATGGCTCGAGGAAGGCGGAACAATCCTCCAGCACCGGCGATGAGGTTGCGCTTCACCTCAGCGAGTCCGAATGAGGATTGTTCTGATGCAACAACGAGATCGGCAGCAAGAACGATCTCGCAGCCGCCAGCAGTAGCGAGACCATCAACAGCGACGATGACTGGCTTGCGCCGCTCCCGGTAGACGAATCCTGCGAATCCCCCCCGGGCAGTGCCGAGTTCGGCGGCTTTGCCGGCATTGATTGCCTTGAGGTCGGCGCCGGCGCAAAACACCGGGCGAGTCTGCCCTTCGGTATTTGCGCACAGGATGCCAACCCAGGCGTCCTCATCGGCTTCTAACTGGTCGATAGCGGCTTCGAGGCCCTGGGCTACTTCTCCGTTTACGGCATTGCGCGCATCCGGGCGATTCAGGGTGATAACGGCCACACGGCCCTCGGACTCGTAGGTGACGATCTCAGACATTCTCGGATCGTATGGTCCAGCAGCCGACAGATACGAACTCAGTCAGTGCTCTCGTCACTCTGTTCAGCCGGACCCTCTGGCTCAGCCGTTAGCTGCTCATCTGGAGCCACCTTGTCGACGGGGGACTCTTCTACAGTCGGGGTGGTCTCCGGTTCTGGCGCAGATGCCTCAGTCTCTGGCAGAGAACGTGACGCCTCTGACCCATCGGATGACCCGTCGGCGGATTGGTTGGCAGCACCTGATCGGTTCTGTGATGGCTTGGCCTTAGAGGAGCGATCAGGCTTGGCGCGATTTGGAGTGGTCCGCAGCGGTCGGGGCATGGGGGCACCGGGCTGCACCTCGATTCCGAACAACGAGGCGATCTGTGGGAGGGCCGGTGCGAGCCGGACCACGGTTGCCTTGAGCTCATCTCCAATTGTTGCTGGCATGCCCATCGGTTTGATCTGGGAGCGAATGGGGGAGAAGGCCGCTGCTTCAAGGACAGCAATCCATCGTTCCTGAGTCTCGGCAGGCGTGAGGGTGGCGTTTGTCGAATCGACCAGACGCTGGGCGATATCGGCGGGGAAAGGCACACCGGCCTTGGGAGGCTGGGACGAGAGCCGCAGGGCGCGGATCACGCGTCCGAGCGCGAGAGCGGCATCGACATCTCCGAACCACAACTGCAGTTCCTGATCTTGGCGCGACCGAAGGGCAACTTTCCGGTGGTCGGCGATCGCCCTCGTGCCCTCATCTCGTGCGACGCTCGGGTCGTCGCCAGCTGCGACAACAGACCTGAGGTCGCGGAGGTCGAGCTCGCTCGACTGTGCGATTGCAGCCTCGGCCCGGTCGAGCCACTCAGCGACCCGTAGGCGGGGGAGGAGTTCCTCTGCCATCTTGATGACCGATGCCTCAGGCATGGTGGCTCGACCTTCGGCAGTGGCCTTGTCATTCTCGGCGCGGAGGCGTGTTCGTACCGCTGAGATTCCCTGAAGGGCGAGCTCTGCGATTGGGCGCTGCTCGGCTGGGATGCCAGCGAGGACCGCAGTGCGATGTGTCTTCTGTGCTCGTAGGCGCTTGGGCTTCGGGCGCTGCGGCATCTCGGGGGGAGGCGTGAAGCGCGGCCCACGCGAACGCGGTCGATCGTCGCCCTCGGCCTTTCGGCGGCGATCACCGGAGCGGGGACGATCTTCTCCTTCGGCGCCACGGCGATCATCGCGGTTACGGCGCCGCCCACCGTCTCTACGATCCCCATCGCGTCGCTCCCGCTTTCCGGTTCGGGTCTCGATGACTGGCTGGAATTCACCTCCGCCCAACAATTCGAGACGTTCGGCGTTCTCGGCACGGGCACGCCCGCCGACAACCGAGAGAACGGTGATGCCGTCGATGGCCTGCTCAACCTCAACTTTGAGAACCTGAGCAACCTTGGCATCAGCTGGAAGGATGCTGGAATCGACCACTCCGCGTGGATTTTTTGCGCCGGCAGCCCTCCATGTCCAGGTGCCATCTCCGAGGGCACTCGTCAGTTCAATCTCGATCCGTCTGGACATGGTGCGCAACGGTATCGGGCACCCGGGAGGATTGTCACGACCCAGGGCCAGAGCGAAGGCTTCGACAACGGGTACCGTCAGGGGATGCCCGTCTATGCCCTTGGCGATCAGACCCCGTCGATACATCCAACCGCATACGTTCATCCCGATGCGATCATCATTGGATCGGTTGAGATCGGCGCCAATTCGTCGATTTGGCCGGGAGCGGTCCTGCGCGGTGACGACGGTGAGATCCGTATCGGTCAGCGCACGAGCATCCAGGACAATGCCGTCCTCCACACCACTCCCGAGGACCACACAGTGGTCGGAGATGATTGTGTCATTGGACATATCGTGCATCTGGAGGGTTGCACGATCATGGACGGGTCCCTTGTTGGAAACGCTGCCATGGTCCTGCACCGGTCGATCGTCCACTCTGGAGCGATCGTCGCCGCAAACTCGGTGGTGCTCTATGACGTCGAAATTCCGCCGGGTGCGCTAGCGGCGGGTTCACCCGTCGTAATCAAAGAGGGGCGTGCCAATGCAGAATTGATTTCTCTCGCGGCAGCGTCGTATGTCGAACGAGGCGCGCGATTCGCCCGGGAACTTCGTCGTATTGACACTGCGTGATCTTCATGTGCGATTCGGAGGTAGTGCGGCTCCTCGTTCTCACGGTTCATGTCGATGAGGTCGAACTCGTTTCGGACCTGCTGTTCTCAGTTGGTGCTCGTGCTGTCGAGGAGCGCGGAGTTTCCGATCAGACCGTAGAACTGCTCTGTGCCGCTGCAGATGATGAAGAGTGGTCCGCCGGGCTGAGACAAGTGATTGGCGATCGGTGGACGATTCGCACCGAAGCAGTCGACGCTGCCGTCCTCGACACCTGGCGCACCCTCGCCGAACCCATAGCGGTAGATGAGCGCCTAACGATCCTTCCGGCATGGCGCGAGGACCTGCGGTCGGGCTCCTCTGGCTTGATTATCTCCATCGACCCGGGGGCCGCTTTCGGAATGGGCGATCACCCGACCACCCGGTTGACGGCGAGCAGCCTGCTCGATGAGATGAGCCCCGGAGATTCGGTTCTCGACATGGGGTGCGGCAGCGGAATTCTCGCCATTGTCGCTGCGCGGTCGGGGGCCTCGGCCGTGACCGCGGTCGATATCGAGGGTGCTGCCGTGAGTGCAACAGTTTCTAATGCAAGGCTCAACGGCGTCGACCACCTAATCAACGCCGTGCATCAGGATTCGGTACCGACCGGCCAGGGCGGCTTCGACGTGATTTGCGCAAATATTCTTGCCCCAGTTCTCGCGATGATGGCTGATGACCTTGTAGCGGCGCTAGCGCCCGAGGGCAGGCTGATCCTCTCCGGACTGCTCAAGGGCAAGTCAGAGGGCCTGGTGGATGAGTTTCGTTCCCGCGGCTTGGTTACATGTCGGTCGGCGGACCTGAACGGATGGCATGTTGAGATCATGAACGCGCGTTAACCACAGCATCCACGTCTGCGGCCGTTGGAATCGAGGGGACCGCGCCGTGCCTAGTGGTGGCGAGGGCGCCTGCGACGATGGCCCGGTCAATGGCTTCAAACAGGTTCAGTCCGGAAGCAATACCCGCCGCGAGCGATCCGCAGAACGAGTCGCCAGCACCTGTGGTGTCAACTGGTTCAACGGGATGGGCCTGAAGCCGTCGGGTGGAACCAGCTGAACTCACCAAGACGCCGTCTGCGCCAAGTGTGACGATGACGGTCTCTACCCCCGCCGAGTGGAGGTGGTCGACACCGCCCAGCAATTCGACTTCATGTTCATTTGGTACGACGATGTCGCAGCACTCGAGCAGGCTTGCTGGAAGTTGTTGCGCAGGAGCTGGATTGAGAATGGTGATGGCTCCAACCCGTTTCGCCTCGGTGAAGGTTGCATCGATCACCGTGAGCGGTACCTCGAGTTGAGCTAGGACGACGGAGTGCTCGACACGATCTGGGGCGGAGCAGTGGGAATTAGATCCGGGTATCACGACGATGGAGTTCTCACCGCCATCATCGACAACGATCACAGCCCTTCCGGTCGGGGTTCCCTCTTCGACAGTGACCGAGTCGATGTCGATACCCTCGGTTGTCGCAACGACCTTCAGTCGTTGTCCGGCTTCATCGTCACCAACTGCTGCAACGATGCGAGTGCGTACCCCGGCCCGAGCGACAGCGACTGCCTGATTGAGACCTTTGCCGCCGGGGTGTTCTCGGTAACTCGACCCGAGGACAGTCTCCCCAGGTAGCGGGTGGCGTTCGGTTCGAACGACTAGGTCAAGATTGACGCTGCCGACAACGCAGACCCCAGCCGCGAGCGAGTCACGGCCCATCGGTGGTTCAGCCCGACTGGCGGGCTCGTACGCCGATTGGTGCGATGAGTCGGTACCCCGCGCCATGGCGTTCGTCTTCGCTCTCGCCTCCCCAGAGCCCATATTCATGTTGATCACGAGCAAAGTCTCGACAGGTCACCATGACGGGGCATGCAGCGCAGACTTCGCGGGCGGTGTCCTCGCGGCGCTCCCGGGTCTGTGGTCGCTCGGCGGGAGAGGGGAAGAACAGGTGGGTCATGCCCTTGCAGGCCGCATCTTCCATCCAGTCGTCTTCAGTCAATTGCCGAGTGATGAAGTCCAACACGCTCAACTCTGTCCCCCTGACGGTCTGTGGTGGCTTCCCCCGAAGCCGAACATTGAAGACTCTATGCAATTGGAGGCCGGCGGGTCAATCGAGCATGTCGGGGTCGCGCCCCAACGCGGTCGCAAGTCCACGAACGAATTGCTCGACATCGTGTGGCGTGGTGTCCCACGCTGTCATCCATCGCTGGCGCGAACTCGCGGCTTCCCACTCCCAGAAGAAGCACCATTGCCTGAGACGCTCGGCTGCATCTCGCTCAACAACTGGGAAGAGGCTGTTCACCGAGGGGGGCTGAAGATTGTCGGTTCCGAGCACCCGAACAGCGCTGAGATAGAGCTTCTCGGCCATCTCATTGGCGTGTGTCGCCCACTTCAGCCAGTTGTCGTCGCTGAGGGCGGCGTTGAACTGGGCGGCGATAAAGCGCATTTTGGAGCCAAGTTGATTCACCTGTTTGCGGAGGTACATCGATCGAGCACGATCGACATCTGCGAGGTGGACCACGGCTTCAGCGCCGAGCAGGCCGTTCTTCGTTCCTCCAAACGACAGCACATCAACGCCAGCGCCGATCGTCATATCTCGAAGGGTCTCAACGCTGCCGCCGAGGGCGGCGACTGCATTCGAAATTCGTGCCCCGTCGAGGTGCACGAGCATTCCGTGGGAATGTGCTCGATCACAGATGTCGGCAATTTGATCGATCGTGTACAGGGTTCCCCATTCGGTGGACTGAGTAATGGTCACAACTCCTGGTTGCGCATGATGCAGGTTTCCGAGCGCAGCGGCACGCTCGTCGATCTGGGCGGCATCGAGGCGACCGTCGGTGGCGGTAACTGGGATGAGCTTTGCGCCGAGGATTCGCTCTGGTGCTGCGGCCTCGTCATCGTTCACGTGAGACCAATCGGTGCAGATGACAGCATCGCCAGGGCGCAAGACCGTGGCAAGGGCGAGAATATTCGAACCCGTACCGTTCAGCGTCAACATCGTCGAAACGGGACGACCAAAGAGTTCGTCGAACATCGTTGCCGCTTGTTTGGTCCACTGATCCTCGCCATAGGCCAAGGCGTGTCCAGTATTTGCCCGTGATATCGCCTCGAGAACCAGCGGGTGCGCCCCTGCGGCGTTGTCGCTGGCGAATGAGCAGGTTGGGGCTGATGGCATGTCCACGCCGCCAGTATTCCAGCCCAGTTAGCCTGCCGCCCGTGCCAGATCCCATCGAGGAAGCCGCGCGCCGCCGGACGTTCGCCATCATTTCCCATCCGGATGCCGGTAAGACGACACTCACCGAGAAGTTCTTGCTCTATGCCGGAGCAGTGGGGGAGGCGGGCGCGGTGAAGGCTAGATCGGGCCGCCGAAGCGCCACGAGCGACTGGATGGAGATGGAGCGCAAGCGCGGAATCTCGATTTCCTCAACAGCCTTGAGCTTCGAGTACCGGGGTATGCAGTTCAACCTGCTCGATACCCCCGGTCACCGCGATTTCTCCGAGGACACCTATCGAGTGTTGGCGGCGGTCGATTCAGTGGTCATGGTCCTCGACGTAGCGAAGGGCATCGAACCTCAAACCCTGAAGCTCTTCGAGGTGTGTCGGGCGCGACGCCTTCCGGTAATCACCCTTCTGAACAAATACGACCGACCTGGTCGTGAGCCTCTTGAACTCCTCGATGAGATTGAGAGTCAGATCGGGTTGCGGCCGACACCAGCGACGTGGCCCGTTGGTATCGCCGGTGACTTTCGGGGTGTCGTTGATCGCCGAGACGGCTCCTTCACTCGGTTCACGAGAACAGTGCGCGGGTCGGCGATTGCCCCCGAAGAGGTGCTTTCAGCAGAGGTGGCGGCAAATGAGGAGGGCGCAGCGTGGTCGGCAGCTGTCGATGAGTGCGGCCTGCTCGATGCTGTTGGGGCAGATGTCGATGTCGATTCATTTCTTGCCGCCGAATCGACACCGGTGTTCGTCGGGTCTGCGCTGACGAACTTCGGTGTTCGACATGTCCTCGACGCCCTAGTGGATATCGCGCCGGCCCCGCGCGAACGGAGTGATTCAGAGGGGGAGCCTCGGCCGCTCGACAGTGGTTGCTCGGCATTTGTGTTCAAAGTCCAGGCGAATATGGATCGCTCCCACAGGGATCGAATTGCTTTTATCCGCGTGTGCTCGGGGATGTTCGAACGGGGGATGGTGTTGACCTGTGAGCGAACTGGTAAGCCCTTCGCCACCAAGTACGCCTCGCAGGTATTTGGAGCCGAGCGCACGACCGTTGACGAAGCGTTCCCTGGCGACGTTGTCGGCCTGGTCAACGCTGCTGACCTTCAGATTGGTGATTCGCTCTTCGTAGGGGACAGCGTCCGGTTTCCCCCGATCCCTCGGTTCGCTCCGGAGGTCTTCGCTTCAGCGCGGCCGCTCGATACGGCAAAGTGGAAACAATTCCGCCGGGGTCTGCAGCAACTGGACTCTGAGGGTGTGGTCCAAGTTCTTCGCGACCCCCTCCAGGGCGATGCCAACCCGGTGCTGGCCGCAGTTGGCCAGTTGCAGTTCGAGGTCTTCGCTGATCGTCTCGATGTCGAGTTCAACGCGCCGGCTGAGGTCAGTCCATCGCCCTACGAGTCGATCCGGTTCACCGATGAACCCTCCGCCGAGCGTCTGCGAGAGATCGGCGGTATCCGAATTCTGAGCAGGAGTGACGGTCGGCTGGTTGCGCTGTTCGAGAGTCGATTCAGATTGCAGCGTCTTGAAAGCGATGAACCCGACCTGATGTTGGAACCAATCACCGTGGGTTGATGGTCCTGCGCGTAATCGTGCACTCCACCTAGTATTTCGTCATGACGAAAGTCGATCGTTGTCGATGGTGTCGGCGAGTTCTCCCGGAGAGGGCGGGACGAGGCAGGCCAAAGCAGTTCTGCAGTCAACGGTGCCGGCAGTGGGATTGGGTTTCACGGCAGCGTGCTCGCGAGTTGGAATTGAGCGAAGGGGAGTTGGTGATAGCTCGCACCGAACTCGATGCACTTCACGACGACCTATATGTTCT
>JBDQKN010000043.1:0-11853 GCA_040263235.1 Ilumatobacteraceae bacterium | reverse complement strand
GCCCCGCCCCCCCCACGCCCCCGCCCGCCGCCCCGCGGGCCCGAGGGGCCGTTGGGGCGTCGCGGAGAGTGGGGGTGGGGGTGTCGCCGTTCATCACCAGTGGTCGACAACGTACGCCTGGTGGACCAACTCAACAACATCGGACGGGTCATCAGCGAGAGCAACAGCACCTGCACTGAGCAACTCGGTCGGCGTGCCGTAACCCCAATTGACACCGATACATGGAATTCCATGATGGCGGGCACCATGTACGTCGTGGTCTCGGTCGCCAACCATGATGACGTGGTCACCGAGGTCTGGATCAGCCTCAATCTCGAGAGAGCGGAGTGCGAAGTCGATCACTTCAGCCTTGGTCCTGCGCTCGGACGTCAGGCTGGCTCCGGCTCGAACCCTGAACCACTTTGAGATGTCGAAGTGGTCGAGAATCGGATGAGCGGTGATCTCGGGCTTTGCCGTCGCAACTGAGAGCACCAGGCCGTCATTTGAGAGGGCGCTCAACATCTCGATAATGCCGTTGTACAGGGTGTTCTCGAATGCTCCGATGGTCGAATATCTCTCGCGGTATCGATTGACCACGCGCTCAAGTGCGTCATCTGGAATGCCGATGGTCGGCAGACCGATCTCGAACGGCGGGCCGATGACTGACCGGACTTGCTCCTCGGTTGGAATCGGAAAGCCTTCCTGTTCGCAGGCCCATTGGAGGGATCTGAGGATTCCCGGTTCGGAGTCACTCAGGGTGCCGTCGAGGTCGAGGAGAACATGGGTGCGCAACGATCGCTTCATCGGAGCACCTCGGAAAGACCTGCGAGGCTGTCTGTTGTACCGACTGCGATGACGACGTCGCCCGCCTCGATCACCATGTCTGGGTCAGGGTTGGTTCGAAAAACTCGATCCCTCCCGCGAAGCGCGAGGACCAGAACGTTCGCACGGTCTCTCAGATTGGCGGCACGAAGAGTCCTGCCCCGCAACCAGCAGTCTTGACCGATCTCGTACTCCCGCATTTGGAATTCCAATGAGCGCTCGTGCATGACCACGTCGACGAACTCGGCCACATTTGGCTGCACAACGAATGATGCCATCCGTGTTGCGCCGAGCTCTTGGGGGTTGACCACGCGGTCGGCACCGGCGCGCGACAGTTTCGGGACGCTCTCGTCGGCGCGGGCGCGAGCAACAATGAAAAGTTCTGAGTTCATGGTCCGTGCCGACAACGTTACGAAGAGGTTCTCGGCGTCACCCTCAAGCGCCGCCACGAGCGCCTGGGCTTTGGTGACCCCTGCGGCCTTCAGCGTGCTGTCCAAGGTGGCATCGCCAACCACAACCGGAAGGTCGAGATCACGAACCCGTTCGCTGTTCTCGTCGATGACGACTACTTGCTCGCCGGCGGCGATGAGGTCGTTCACCACACCCCTGCCCACTCGGCCCCATCCGCACACGATCGTGTGTCCACTGAAGTCGGCAATCCTGCGATTCATCCTGCGCCTCCCGAGGAAATCCCTCAATTGCCCCTCAACGACTACCTGCACCATGAGGGTGAACGTGTACAAGACCGTCGACACCCCGGTGACAATGACGACGATCGTGAAGATCTGCTCCCCAACTGATGGGATGCCAGTGACCTCGCGATATCCGACGGTCGTAATGGTGATCACTGTCATGTACACAGCGTTCATCCAACTCAGACCGATCATCCGGTAGCCGAGAACTCCGGCGACTACCACCATGGCAACCAGGCCCAGTGCGATTCGCAGCCGAGCCATAGTCGAGGTCACACCCCAACGGTAGCGGGGTCGGTCGTGGTCAACCGCCTGCTCAGTCGTCGAGAGAGCGCAGCCCACTCAGGGCAAATACCCAAGCAAGTGATCCGAGTACTCCCATCACCGCGATGCCAAGCAGGAGATCGCTGAGTCCACCACCATCGACAAACCCGAGACGGGCAACGTGGAGGACCCGAGTCAACGGGTTCCACCGGGCGACGTCCTGCAGCCACCCTTCCATGATGTCGATCGGTGTCTGGGCATCGGTGAGGAACAGGCCAAGAAAGAGGGTCAACTGCATCATCGCAGCGGCCCTCATATCTTTGAATCGATAGGCCAGCCCAAGGCCCCACCCAGTTCCAATGGTCGCCATGCCAAGTCCGGCAATGAACAGGGTCAGCACCGAGACCGGGTTACCAGTGGGCCGGGCGCCAAGCGCGATCCCAACGATGGTGACGAGCACCACAGCGATCACAGCGCGGGTCCAGGCGGCCAGGTAAGGCCCGAGCAGAACCTCTCTTCGTCGGGCCGGAGCCATTCGGATCCGGTCGTAGAAACCGGTCTGCAGGTCCCTGATCATCGAGAACCCTGTCCCAAGACCGGCGAAGGAGGCTCCCATGGTGACCGCCATTGGCAGATACCAGTTGACCGACCGATCGGTGGGGAATCCGGGGATGGCAGTGATGCCGGCATAGGTGCCGGAGAACGACACCACCTGGAACACGGGCATCAGCAGAGCGGGGAGAAAGGCAGACGGCAACCGGCGGATGTTGCGAAGGCTGCGGACGGCCAAACCAGTGGCGGCACTCATGATGCTGCCACCCGCCGACGAAGGGACCGCAACGAGATGGCTAGCCCACATGCGGCGATTGCGGCTGGAATAGCGATGGTCTGAGTGACTGCTACTGCTGAGAGGTCGCCGATGGTGAGCGATCTGAACCCTTCGACGAGATACGAGATTGGGTTGAGATTCGCTATGTGGCGGTAAATCCCATCCATTGTCTGGCGTGGGAAAAACGCCGAGGAGAAAAAGAGGAGAACGAAGAGCAGAGGGAACGACCCCTGGACAGCCTCACTCGATCCGGTCCGCAGGGCCATCGATGACATCACGGCGCCGACGGCAAGCGCAGTCAGCAGCCCACCTATCACCATGGCAGCGAGCCCAACGATGCCTGACTTGATGCTGAGGCCGAACGGCAGTAAGACGACGACGAAGAAGATCGTCTGCGCTAGTCCATAGACCATGGCCCCGGCAAGCCGTCCGATGAGGATGCTGGACCGCGAGCTCGGGGTGAGCAGGAGGCGATCGAAGAACCCTGTTTCGATATCGGTGGCTAGAGCGGTTGCGCTGGTGATAGAGCCGAAGAGAACCCCTTGGACGATTGAGCCGGCGAGTGCGAAATCGAGGAAGGAGTCAACCTGGGGAAATCCAGGGATCGAAATCGCTCGAGCGAATGACGAACTTCCTAGAGCGACGAAGAACAACGGGAACACCATCGACGGGACAACGACACTCGGCTGTCGAAGAATCGACTGCACTGACCGACGCGAGAGTGCAACTAATTGTTGGGATCCGTTGCCGCTCATGAGGCGCCCTCAAGCCGATGTCCGGTCGCCTCTGCAAAAACATCATCGAGACTGGGCTCTCTGAGTTCGAGGTGTCGCACCGTCGTGCCCGCCTCATCGAGTGCTCGAACAACTGCCGAGACAGCCGCAGCACCATCGGCGAGCCCGACACCCAGAGTGCCTTCAGCTGTCGGACGCAACTCGCCGAAGCGCGTCAGCACCAGTGATGCAGCGTCAACCTGGTCTGGGTCGACCGCGATGAAGAGCGTCGGCGCTCCAACAGCGGCTTTGAGTTCTGCTGGTCTCCCGCGGCTGACAATCCGGCCATCGTCGATGATCGCCACCCGGTCGGCGAGCTGGTCTGCCTCCTCGAGGTACTGGGTGGTCAACAGCACCGTTGTTCCTTCGCTATTGAGCCGTCGGATCTCATCCCACAGCGCCATACGGCTCATCGGGTCAAGCCCAGTGGTGGGTTCATCCAGGAACAGAACCGACGGTTCATTGATCAGGGCGAGTGCGAGGTCGAGCCGCCGCCGCATACCTCCCGAGTACGTGCCGACCCGCCGATCTCCTGCCGCGGACAGTCCGACTCGATCGAGGAGGTCACGTACCCGGGTGACATGGTCTGCCTTCGGCAATCCGTAGAGCACGGCTTGAAGATGGAGCAGCTCCGACCCGGTCATCAGCGGGTCAATGGCGGCGTCCTGCAGTGCCACACCGATGCTGCGTCGAACGTCGTCGGCCTCGGTGACCACATCGAACCCGGCAACGGTGGCGGAACCACCTGTTGGCCTCAGCAGCGTTGTCAGCATTCTCACCGTGGTGCTCTTACCTGCACCGTTCGGTCCTAGGAATCCGAAAATTTCCCCATGTTCCACTTTGAGGTCGACGCCGTCGACAGCGCGAATCTCACGTTCTCCTGATCCGAAGACCCGTTGGAGCCCTGTTGCGACGATTGGATGGTCGATGTCACGTGGGGAAGTCGTCATCCCAATCAGGCTAAGCCGGAGCTAGCCGTATCAGTGTGCCGCTCCCTCGATGGCCCGCCAGACCTTCTCGGGGGTGCAGGGCATATCGATGTGGCGGACGCCGAGGTGGGCCATGGCGTCGATGACAGCTGAATGCACAGCAGGGGTTGACCCGATCGTGCCTGACTCCCCGATGCCCTTTGCTCCCAGCGGGTTGACGAAGGTCGGAGTCTCCATCGGGATGCGTTCGATATCGGGCATCAGGTCCATGGAGATCATGGCGTAGTCAGCCAAGTTCGAGGTCACGGGGTTGCCGTCGGAGTCGTAGCGAACCTCTTCGTAGAGGGCTTGTGCCGTCCCTTGGGCGATCCCGCCATGCACTTGGCCGGCGAGAAGAAGTGGATTGAGGATGGTCCCAGCGTCGTCACAGGCGATGTGTCGTAGATGGGAGACCTCGCCGGTCTCCTGGTCGACTTCGACAACAGCCACGTGGGACCCGAATGGGTAGGTCGCCCCCGAGGTCTTGAACGTTGTCTGCTCGATGAGTCCTGACTCTCCAGCAGCGGCCGCGATATCGCCCCAGGATGCGGCGACTGCAGGTGTTCCAGCGACGTGGAATGTGGCTGAGCTGGTGTCAAGCACGACATCGATCTCGTCGGCCTCGAGGAGTCGTGCCGCAATCTGGCGACCCTGCTCGACGATTCCGGCGGCGGCCTGGTGAACGGCCAGTCCTCCCTGTTGGAGCGACCGGGATCCCATAGTTCCCCCACCGACTGGGGTGAGATCGGTATCACCCCACACGAGCGTGAAGCGGTCGATGTCGATGCCGGTCTGTGCGCTGGCGATCATCGACCACGCAGTGTCGTGGCCTTGTCCGTGTGGCGATGTGCCGGTGTAGATAGTTCCGGTCCCATCGGGATGGATGACGATCTTCGCGTCCTCCTGGGGCGCTCCAGCCCCGCCAGTGATCTCGACGTACACACTCACGCCGATCCCGAGCAGTTTCGGATCCCCCGCAGCGCGGCGTCGTGCCTGTTCTGCCCGAAGCGAGGCGTAATCGGCTTGGGCGAGCGCTCGGTCGAGACTTCCCTCATAGTCGCCGACGTCATACGCCTCACCGATTGCCGTGGTGAATGGCTCGTTGAAGGCGGGGATCAGGTTGCGACGGCGGACGTCGACCGGATCCATGCCGATCTCGGCTGCGAAGAGGTCAAGCGCACGTTCGGTCGCGGCGGTCGCTTCTGGGCGACCCGCTCCGCGGTAGGCAACCACAGGGTTGGTGTTGGTGACCACCGAGGTGCAGTGAGCCTCGACGTTCTCGAAGGCGTACACGCCCGCTGCCATCCGCCGAGTGAACAACGCGCCGAGGATGGTGCCGACTTCGGCAAATCCGCCAGAGTCCTGAACCATCTCGAGTTGGAAGTGAGTGATTGTCCCATCGCGGCGGCCGCCAACCGTGATCGTCTGGAGCTGCGATCGTCCGTGTCCGAGATTCATCATTGACTCGCTGCGAGTCTCTTGGAATCGGATTGGACGGCCAACGCGGGAGGCGAGCACTCCGAGAATGAGCTCCTCGGAGTAGCACCCGATCTTTGCGCCGAAGCCACCACCAACATCGGGGGTGAGGACGTGCACCTTGTCGGCCTCGACACCGTTCGCTGCTGCGATCGGCCCGACTGCCCCTTGCGCGTGCTGCGTGCTCAACCATTGATGAAGCCGGCCTTCACTCCACACCGCAGCAGCGGCCCGGGGCTCGAGAGGGCACGGAGCGACGCGCTGGTTGAGCGCCTCGGTTGAGACCACGATCTCGCAGTCAGCGAAATAGTCGGGTCCTGACGTTGGTCCTCCGCCGAAAACCACCGAGTCGAACACCGCATTCGAGCCAGCGCCCTCGTAGATGAGCGTCTCAGAGGTCAGCGCCTCGGCGATGTCGACTACTGCAGGGAGGGGATCGATGTCGATCAGGACGTTCTGAGCAGCGTCAACAGCTTGTTCATATGTTTCAGCCACGACTGCCACGACTGGTTCTCCGACCCATCGGACCTTGTCGCTGGCCAGAAGTGTTCGGGCGACCGCCGGATTGAAGTTCGATGCAGTTGGCTCGAGGCCGAGGTCGGCTGCTGTAACTACTGCGAGCACCCCTGGCATGTCGACGGCATCAGCGACGTCGATCGACACGATGGTCCCGTGTGCGATTGGGGAGCGCGCGAAGGCAACTTGCACTGCTCCTTCGAGTAGGGGGTGGCTCAGGTCGGCCAGATAGATCCCACCTGTTGTCAGAAACTTCGGGTCCTCCTTGCGTAGAACCTTCTCGCCCAGCACGCTTCCAGCCATCGTCGCTCCCTTGGGTGTCAGATCATCGCCCCACTGAAGGTGGAGCACTCTGTTGACTGTACTCGTCGTGGAGGAGGGATGAGAATGCGGGCCGACTCTTAGGGGTTGGCCGTTCGGAGGGCGATGATGTCAGCAACGCTGCCGTAGGGCCATCCGTCCGGAAGATCAATGGGTAGGTCGCCGGGTTCTCGAATGGTCTGGCGAGATTCGCCATCTGTCACATAGCCCAACTCGTCGCGGGCGGCTTCGCGTATCCCATCGTCGGTTCGCAGTCGTGCAACCTCGGCAGCGAGATCGGCATTGACGTCTTCAAGCCGGCCGAGTTCGGTTGCGAGACGTTCGATCTCGTCGCCCTGCGCCATGTATTCCTGGAGCGGCAACACGATCACCGATCCAACAGCGGCGATCGCCACCACGGCTGCGGCGGCACCAAGGATCAACGCCGGTCGGCTCCGATTGGTTGACCCAGTTCGCCGGGATGCGACTCGGGATTGGCCTCGTGTGGCCGCGGGCCGGGCGCGCTTTTTGACTGCCGTGCGGCGGCGGGAGGCACCTTGGGAACTCATGGTTCAGATGATGGCAGGCGCGAGAGCCCTGAAGCGGTCGCTCAGTGACTGGCTAGGGCTCGTATGCCACGGAACGCTGCTGACTCTCCGAGTTCGGCTTCGATCCTGAGGAGTTGGTTGTACTTCGCCACACGGTCTGATCGGCACGGAGCGCCGGTCTTGATCTGGCCACAGTTCACCGCTACGGCCAGGTCTGCGATCGTTGTGTCCTCGGTCTCTCCGCTTCGGTGGCTCATGACGGCGGTGTACGAGTTGGCGTGAGCCAAGTCGACGGTCTCGAGTGTCTCGGTGAGCGTGCCGATCTGGTTCACCTTCACGAGGACACCATTGGCAACTGCCCGATCGATGCCCATCTGCAGGCGGCGGCTATTGGTCACGAACAGGTCATCGCCAACCAATTGACATCGGTCGCCGATCGCTGCGGTGAGCAGTGACCATCCATCCCAGTCCTCCTCCGACATGCCGTCCTCGATGGAGACCACTGGGTAGGTGTCGACGATATGGGTCCAATAGTCACT
Organism: Ilumatobacteraceae bacterium; assembly: GCA_040263235.1. Lineage (GTDB taxonomy): Bacteria > Actinomycetota > Acidimicrobiia > Acidimicrobiales > Ilumatobacteraceae > Casp-actino5. The sequence goes on along the minus strand of JBDQKN010000043.1, from coordinate 4,147 downwards.
CAACTCTGCGGCGCTAAGGACCCTGCCTTCCCCGCTCAGGTGATAGGCCCCATCGCGATGGAGTTCGCTCACGGCGGGGTCGAGCGCGATTGCGATATCGGTTCCCGGTTGATAGCCAGCGGTTTCAATCGCCTCCATGAGGAGCCGAATTGCATCCTCGTTGGAGTCGAGATTCGGAGCGAATCCGCCCTCATCTCCAACGGCTGTTGAGAGACCTCGGGCGGTCAAGACCGACTTCAGTACGTGATAGGTCTGTGTGCCCCACCGGAGGGCTTCGCTGAACGAGGGCGCCCCGACCGGCATGATCATGAACTCCTGGAAGTCCACAGAGTTGTCGGCATGCACGCCACCGTTGAGCACATTCATCATCGGTACCGGCAGCACGTGGGCATTCGGGCCACCGACGTATCGATAGAGGGGTATTTCAAGGTGACTGGCTGCCGCTCGAGCGACCGCCAGGCTTGTTCCGAGAATGGCGTTGGCTCCGATACGGGACTTGTTGTCAGTGCCATCCAGCTCGAGGAGTTCACGATCGATGGTTCGCTGCTCGAGAGCATCGAAACCGAGGAGTACGTCGGCGATCTCGGAGTTCACGTTTCCGACGGCTGTGCGCACTCCTTTGCCACCGAACCGCTCGTCCCCATCGCGAAGTTCGGCCGCCTCGTGTTCCCCTGTGGATGCGCCACTTGGAACGGCGGCTCGACCTATCGCGCCGGAGGCGAGGACAACCTCGACTTCGACGGTGGGATTGCCACGGGAATCAAGAATCTCGCGGCCCTGGATATGGATGATCTCGCTCATCGTCACCTTTCGTCGATCAGGAGTGGGTGGTCGTGCTGCTGGACGTCACCGTAGTGGTTCGATCCGTGGCAGCTCCGATGTCGGTTCATCGAGCTGAACGCGTTCATCTGGCGACAAGGCAAGGACGTCGACGAGGTACGAATCGAGGGCCTCGTGCAGGTTGAGTTCGTGGCCTTGCGCCTCTGCGAGATACCACTGATGCTCGAGAAGTTGGTGAAAGATCTCGGCGGCCTCAAGTCGTACGAGGAGATCGTCGGGAATGGCTGCGATGATCGGTTCGAAGCGCTGGTCGAGCCATCGGACCGCCGCGATGTTCGCGGCGAGAGGTTCGCCATCACGGCCCTTTAGCCCGGTCGCAAATGCCTTGATGTCGTCAAGCAATCGTCGTGCCTGGTTCTCGCCGGTGTGCAGGCCGGTCATTCGTTGGAGTCTCTCAGCGTGGAACCCGTGTTCGACGACCCGTGGCACAACGCGCAGATGTCGGCCATCGGTGGTGGTGACGACCTCCAACTCCTCGACGTCGAAGCCGAGGTCGTGGAGGCGGTCGAGCCGTCGGCGAACGCCGCGGTGGTCGTCAAGATCGGTGATGTCAACTGCCGTCAATTCGTCCCAGAGATGGGTGTAGCGCTGTCGGATATCTGCCGCCACCGTAAATGGATCGATCTCGGCGCGAAGCCGACCCGCTTCTTGCAGGTCGAGGAGGCCCCCCGCAACGTTGTCACAGGCGATCATGAGGTCGAGGTTGCGCTGCCCGTCGCTGAGTCGTTCGTGGCGTTCCCCTGTTTCGACGTCGATGACGTAGGCGGTGAGCGCACCGGCGTCTCTGCGAAAGAGAGCGTTCGAAAGCGAGCAGTCACCCCAGTAGAAGCCTTCCAAGTGGATTCGGACAAGGAGGCCAACGAGGGCGTCGAGGAGGCGGTCACCGAGAAACGGGATGGTCAGGCCGCGCCCCGAGAGCAGCGATCGGTACGGCAACGAATAGTCGAGATGTCGCGTGATCAGAATCCCATCCTTGGATTCATCTCGTTCGGTCACGAGCGCCACGACCTCGGCGGTGGGTAGCCCGTCGGCGGCTAGGCCTCGTAGCAGGCGGTACTCGCGTTGAGCGAGGTCGTCGGGAAGCTCCTTCAACACGTAGGTCAGCTCGCCGAGTTCGATGAGTCGAACCTGATGTCGGTGCACTCCGAGCACTCCGTGCATGCGATCGAGATTCCAGTCAGCGAGTGGAAGTTCAAACGGCAAGTCGTCGATGCCGGGATGGTCGGTCGGGTGAGCGACCTGAAGTCTCACACCGGGCCCTCTGCGGCGAGTAACGCTTTGACCTCATCCCAGAGCGAGTCGAGTTGTTCCAGCGTCATCGCTCGCAGATCCAGGCCTCTCGTTGCGGCCAGTCGTTCAACTTCAGAGAATCTCCGTTTGAATCGATCGGTGGCCGAACGTAACGCCGTCTCGGGTTCAACCTCGAGATGTCGGGCGACGTTGACGACGGCGAAGAGGAGATCGCCGATCTCTGCTCTCACTCCGACACGATCGCCGATTGAGTCGGCCTCGATCACCTCGGCAGTCTCCTCCTCGACTTTGGCCAACGCTCCATGCACATCCGGCCAGTCGAAGCCGACCTTGGCTGCCTTTCGCTGGACGGTTGCCGAGTGGGCGAGCGCCGGAAGCGAGTCGGGGACACCATCGAGGGCGGACGCACCCGATTGAGCGTCGGCTCGCTCTTCGGCTTTGATGCGCTCCCAGTTGCGAGACACTTCGCTGGCATCTGCCGCTTCGGTAGAGCCGAAAACGTGTGGGTGGCGTCGGACGAGTTTGTCGTGGATCGCTGCGGTGACGTCGGCGATGGTGAATCGCCCCTCTTGTTCAGCGATGGTGGCGTGGAACTCGACCTGGTAGAGCAGGTCGCCAAGCTCACCGATGAAGTCATCATCGGTAGAAGGTTCTGTCGGGTCGAGACGGTCGATTGCATCGACGACTTCGTACGCCTCCTCGATGAGGTGAGGAATGAGGCTGGTGTGCGTCTGTTCGATGTCCCACGGGCATTGCTCGCGAAGTGTTCTGGCCAGTTGATGGAAGCGTTGGTAGCCGGCCGCAACCGGAACGCCAAAGGAGGGGACCCAGAGCGACGTGAGGTGGTCGGGCTCGCAGACCCGGTCCATCTCGGCCCAGGTCGTCTCGACGAGATTCTCGCCCTCGGTTCCAATCCGCTGCAGAATCGTCACTGGTGTTGCATCGAGTGCCTCGGACCATGCGGAGTCGGGGCCTGGATCGGCGGCAAGTTTTATCTCGGACAGCACCCAGTCGGCATGTACGTGAGCGATCAGCATCGCTCCGGTGTGGCCAGCAGCCTCTGTTGCGAACCGGTGCCCGTCGATGAGCCGTACCCCTGTCTCGACTGGGTCAATTCCGAGTCGAGACCAGACCGCGTCGAGAAACGAGATGGCAGGCAGGGTGAGGCATTCGATCGTGGGGTTCGAGCGGAGTCGGGTGACGGTCCTCTCGAGCACGAGAGGAGAACCGGGCACTGCGTAGAGGACCTCGCCGAGGTTCAGTGCGTCTTTGGCCAGTTGTGATGCGATTTCGTCGTACACCTCATCGAAATTCGACGCGGACTCGTAGAGGTGGTCGAAACTCGTTGCATCACCGACGAGGTGTGCGCTTGGGTGCACGCTCGTCCTCAAGCGTCGATGTGGGATGCGGTTGATGGCCTCGAGTGTTGCCGAAGTGACCTGGGCTGGGTCGCCCGGGCCGAGTCCAACAACGGTGACGCGCCCGAAGCCGGTGCTCATCCGACTGGTTGGATGCGGCCAGTGGCCGGATCCCAGCTTCCATATCGCGGATCGACGTTGACTGCACTGGAATTCAGCAGTCCGTCAAGCATGAGGGAGGGTGCGAGCGGCCCGGTCAACGCCTCGGTCAGTGCAGACCCGACCTCAGACCAAGGACGGTTGAGAATCACATGCCAGCCGAATGCCGATTCGACCGGATCAGACCATCGCTCGGCCGGGGTATTGAACGCCCCGCGGGTGAAGTCAGGGTCAAATCCAGTGATGTATTGGTTGGTGGTGATGCAGGGTGAGTCGGGGGAGACGAGCGCCCCTCCGGTCTCGATAGCAGATGGTTCGATCGATCGTTCAGCAGCGAGGACCGCGAAGTCGTACCCAGCCTCAAGTTCAGCGATGACCTGATCGGCCTCGGCCTCGGACTTGACGAGGATGTGCCGCAGGCAGAGCATTCCAGTGGTGGCAGGTTCGTCGCGGTACATCGACTCAACCGCTGCTGCATTGGGCGCAGAGACCCGGGCGAGGGCGGTTCCGATCACAGTGGAGTCAGTGTTGGCGATGAG
>JBDQKN010000042.1:0-11913 GCA_040263235.1 Ilumatobacteraceae bacterium | reverse complement strand
TAGATATCCGTCCGATTCCGAAGCTCGGCCGAAATGCTGTGGCCTCCTGCGAGGTGGCGTATGACGAACTGCCAGTCGAGGGGTGGCGACTGGTGGGCGAACGCGGTCGAGGATTCCAACAGATCCTTCACGGGTTGAACCCTGAGCGGATTCTGTTAGCGGCGATGTCGTGTGGGATCGGTGAGGTCGCCTTGCAGCGTGCGGTGGGGTATGCCGGTGAGCGCGTGGTTTTTGACCGGCCGATTGGCGCGAATCAGGCGATTGCACATCCATTGGCCGATGCCCACATCCGGCTGCGAGCGGCGTATCTCATGATGATGGAGGCTGCTTGGCGTTACGACAACGGTCACGATTGTGCCGAGCAGGCAAATTCAGCGAAGTACTTGGCTGCTGAGGCGGCCTTTGATGCTGCCGATCGGGCGGTGCAAACCCACGGCGGGCTCGGCTATGCGACCGAGTATCAAGTGGAGCGGTTCTGGCGTGAGGCCCGGTTGCAGCGGTTGGCGCCGGTGAGTCAAGAGATGACGTTGAACTTCATTGCCCAGTCGGTGTTGGGTCTGCCGCGCAGTTACTGACGGTCAGTCGACGAGTTCCACATCGCAGATGCCGGCAGCAGCCTGAGCGAGGCGCTTGTCGCCGGTGAGGAGCACGCTGTTGGTGGCTTCGGCGAGGGCGACGTACGCGGCGTCGTAGATGCTGATGTTGTGCCGTAACTGCCAGATGCGAGGAATGAACGGTCGAACTCCGTGGATGGCGATGGGGAAACTGGTCAGGGCGGCGAGAGCTTCCGCTGCAGGTTGAACACCAAGGAGGCTTGCTGCGACATGCCGACGGAGCACTGATGTCACTTCAAGGTGAATGAAGTCGGGTGCTTCAAGGTTGAGCGTCCGGAGGTGACCTCGGATGCGTTGGGCGTGTGGTCGAGGATCGGCGAGTGCGGCGAAGAGGATTGACGCGTCAACGACTGTCACGGTCAGCCCGAATCGCATCGACGGTGTCCTGCATCGTGAACCCCACCTCGTGAGTCATTGAATCCAATTTCTCGATCAACTCGTCGATATCTGCGTGGTCCGTCATGCGGGTCAACTCGTCGAGCAGGTACTGCTGCAGGCTTTGGCCTCGTCGGTCGGCTCGGCGAACCATTTCAGCGTGCACGTTCTCGGGCACGTTCCGGATCTGGATATGCGGCATGCATGCACAATACATGCACTCTGTGCGTTCATTGACGGCGGTCATCGCCGATGCATGTGCATCGCTGCACGCCCCAAATGGAGACAGCGAGTCGTTCTGTCAGTCGAAGACGACGGTGCGATCGCCGATAAGCAATACGCGATCCTCGGCCCACATTCGTACGGCTCTCGCCAGCACCAACCGTTCGGTGTCCTGGCCGAGAGCGACGATTTGTTCAGCAGTGTGGGCGTGGCTGACTCGGGCCACGTCTTGTTCAATGATCGGTCCCTCGTCGAGGTCAGCGGTCACGAAGTGGGCGGTTGCACCGACGATCTTCACGCCTCGGGCATGGGCCTGGTGGTAGGGCTTTGCGCCTTTGAAGCCGGGAAGGAATGAGTGGTGAATGTTGATGACGCGACCTTCGAGGGCTCGGCACATGTCGTCGGATAGCACCTGCATGTAGCGAGCCAACACCACGAGGTCGACGCCGAGGTCGCCCACGAGTGACAGCACCTGGGCTTCTTGTTCGGCTTTGGTGTCGGCCGTGACCGGAAGGTGGTGGAAGGGGATGCCGTAGCGCTCGGCAAGTTCGGCACAATCGGGGTGATTTGCGACGATCGCAGGGATCTCGATCGGAAGCATGTTGTTGCGCCAGCGATACAGCAGGTCGACGAGGCAGTGGTCGAACTTCGACACCATGATCAGCACCCTGGGACGATGGTCGGCACGACGAACGTGCAGGTTGACACCCTCGGTGTGCCCGGCTGCAGCGAGGCGGGTCTGAACGGCGGCGGATACCACCGCTGGATCGTCGGTGGTGGTGTCGACCACGGTGCGCAGGCAGAACAGGCTCGAGCCCGGATCGCCGAATTGGGCGTTCTCAGTGATGTTGCCGTTCACGTCAAGCAGGCCCGCTGAGACCGCGTGAACGATCCCGGGGGCATCGGGGAGGGTGAGGGTGAGGATGTGGCTCGTGCTCATGGGACCTAAAGAGTCTGCTGGGCTATTTGGTGGTTCGCACCGGAACCCTTGATGAACACAGTGTGATCACGGTCGATGGGAGGTGCAGGGTGAATGTCCAGTTCAATCAGAGCGGTGTCAACGCTTATGGAGACGTGTCGGGCGATGCGTGGGGTGAGGCATCTGGTTTCAAAGACTCCGTGGGTCTCGACATGAGCGTTTCCATTTTCTCGGCACCCGCGACCTCTGCATCTGACGGTCGCTGTCAGGTCTCGATGAGGGTCATCTCCATCGAGTGACGTTCGGCAGCGATGTGGTGTTCACCTACTTCGATTGGCCGTCCGGTGTCGTCGCTCATGACGCGTTGCACGGTGATGAGAGGTGCACCGATTGAGACATCGAGCAGGGTTGCCAACTCGACGTCTGCGGCGACGGCCCCGATGCGTTGGCGTGCGCGGTAGGGCTGGATGCCAGCAGATCTGATCACGGCGTAGAGCGACTCGTTTGCCAGTCGATCTATGTCGATGCCATCTCCCAGATCGGTGACGACCCAGTTGCGCATCAATGCAAGTGGACGATCGTCGGCAAGTCGGATGCGTTCCATGTGGTGCACCCGGGCTCGTGCTGTGATCCACAGGGCCTGTGCGATTTCGGCCGGCGGGTGGATGGTCTCGATCGAGAGCAACCGTGTCGTGGGGGTCCGGCCTTGACCAGTGAGGTCGTCGTGGAGGTCGGCGAGGCGTGTGGGCCGGTGTGCACTGTTTGAGATCACCACGGTGCCGATGCCACGACGCCTGAGCATGAGGCCTCGTTCGACCATGGTCTGGATGGCTTTGCGGACGGTGGGCCGGGACACCTGCCATCGGTCGCAGAGATCGAGTTCGTTCTCGAGGTGATCACCACGCCGCAGGTCGCCTGATGCAATAGCTGCTTCGAGTTGGGTTGCGATCTGATGCCAGAGCGGCACCGGGCTGTAGCGGTCGAGGCTGATCGCGAGGTCGGGGGTGTTGCGTTCGGCCACGGGCGGACCGTAGCGAGGGGAGGTCAGTGGGTCAACGTATGGGGCGGTCGTCGAGGTTGGTGTTCGCGTCGTAACGTGACGACCATGTCGATTGCTACGACCATTTCCCATTGGATTGGCGGGTCTCGCACCACAGGTGTGTCAACCCGTACGTCGCCGGTTTGGAACCCGGCAACAGGTGCACGTCAGGCCGAGGTGGTGTTGGCCGAGATAGCCGACGTCGATGCTGCCGTTGAGGCGGCTCGGGTGGCGTTTGAGACATGGGGAGAGTCGTCGATTTCGACGAGGATGAAGGTGCTCTTCGCTTTCCGGGAGATCGTCAACCGGCGGGCGGGTGAACTTGCGGAGTTGATCACCGACGAGCACGGCAAGGTGCTGTCGGATGCGGCTGGTGAGGTGCAACGCGGCCTTGAGGTGGTTGAGTTTGCCTGCTCGATTCCAACGCTGACCAAGGGCGCCTACTCGGATCAAGTGTCTACCGATATCGATTCGTACACGTTCCGGTCCCCACTCGGCGTGGTGGCGGGGATCACGCCGTTCAACTTCCCGGCGATGGTGCCGATGTGGATGTTCCCGGTGGCAATCGCCACCGGGAACACGTTTGTTCTCAAGCCGTCTGAGCGCGACCCGTCAGCGTCGATGCTGCTCGCTGAGAAGTGGGCTGAGGCCGGTTTGCCTGCCGGGGTGTTCAACGTGGTTCACGGTGACAAGGTTGCTGTTGACGCGATCCTGGACCATCCCGATGTCGCCGCGGTGTCGTTCGTTGGATCAACGCCGATCGCAAAGTATGTGCACGGGCGTGGCACTGCGAATGGCAAGCGGGTGCAGGCTCTTGGCGGTGCGAAGAATCATGCGATCGTGCTGCCTGATGCTGACATGGAGTTCGCTGCGCATCACCTTGCTGCCGCCGCGTTTGGTTCGGCTGGTGAGCGCTGTATGGCGATCTCAGCGGCTCTCGCCGTTGGCTCGGCTGGCGATCAGTTGATGGAGTTACTCGATGCTCAAGCTCGTGCGGTAACGGTGGGGTCGGGCCGCGACACTGCAAGTGAGATGGGTCCGATCGTGACTCCTGAGAGTCGTGACCGCATTGTGGGGTTCATCGACTCCGGCGAAGCCCAGGGAGCGGAGATCCGTGTGGATGGGCGCGGCTTGGTGGTACCAGGGTTCGAGCAAGGCTTCTTTGTTGGTCCGACGGTGATCGACCGAGTGTCGACCGAGATGGATGTGTATCGAAATGAGATCTTTGGACCGGTGCTGTCGGTGTTGCGCCCTGGCGATGTTGACGAGGCGATCGACCTGATCAACTCGAATCCCTATGGCAATGGCACGGCGGTGTTCACCAACTCGGGTGGCGCTGCACGGCGATTCGTTCGTGGTGTGAAGGTCGGGATGGTTGGGGTGAACGTGCCGGTGCCAGTGCCGATGGCCTATCACTCGTTTGGTGGCTGGAAGGACTCGCTGTTCGGTGAGCACCATGTTCACGGTCCCGAAGGGGTCGAGTTCTACACCCGGGCCAAGGTGGTGACGCAGCGGTGGCCCGAGTCGGGCACGCCGTCAGGTGCGAGTCTTGATATGCCGACGGCCAGATGATGTTGCGTCCTACGGCATTCGTGCCGGTTCTCATCGTTGTGGCGGCGGTGTCGGGTTGCGGCGTGTTCAGCGGAGAGGATGTTGCCGAGACGACGGTGCCGGTGACTTCGGCGACAACCACAACAGCGACACCGGTGTCGACGACTGATCCGGTGCGCGACCTCGAACGTGCTGAGGCCTTGTTTAGCGTGCTCGCCGCCGGCGATTCAGCGGCGTTGACATCAGCATCATCAATGGTCACGCCGGGTTCGCCGGCATCAGTATTGGTCGCTCATCAGGCGACGGTGGCTGCGCTGGTGGCGGAGGTGGCCGATGTGGTGTCGACTACCTCAACATCGGCAGTGGTCACACCAGATGATGCTCCGGCCACGACGAGCACGGTGAGCGCTGCCGTCGATGTGGTCTACACCGATCCTGTTTTCGATGACGACGGCTTGGTTCGATCGTTCTCGGTGAATGGGGTGTCGATTGATTCGTTGGTTCGCGAGGCGGGACCGGTGGCGGTGGTTGAGGGGGTTCAGGGACGTGTGGCGTCTGTGTATCGCACTGCCTCGGGCCGGGTCTCGGCGTTGATCGATGTGACGGCTGACGCTGAGTCGCTCACGGTGTTTGGGTTTGCAGCGGTGCACCGTGCCCGCACGATCGATGATGGATCGTCAGGGTTGACCGAAGCGATTGGTTCGTGGGGGGTGGATTCCCTGATGTCGGGTGAGTCGACTCGGATTCTCGTGTTATTCGATGACGGCGAACTCGATGGCGAGATCTTGGTGACGGTGTTGACGCAGTCCGGGGTCGATCTCGACTTGGTGTTGCCGCTGATAGCGCCGTGATCACCTGAGAATGTCGACGGGCACCGGTTCGGGTGCGGTATCGGCATCGACGACTTCGAGTGGCAGCGTTCTCACCGTGACGGTCACCGTGCCGGGCAATGTTGTGCGAAGGGTGTCGTGAAGGGTTCCGAGTCCGAGCGGAGTTCCATCGGTTGCGAGGTCGACGAGCACGTTCCAGCCGTTGAGATCTGATCCGGTCACGTCGGTGGCAACGGTTCTGACGCTGGTGCGCGCACCGATCCATGCATTCACGATGCGGTCGATCCGCACGCCTGGTGCCTCGGATGCGAGCGTCGGATCAAAGGATTGGATCCATCTGACCGAGAGCGTCACTTCGGCGCCGAGGGCTTGGGCGACGAGGTCGGGAAGACCGGGTGATGCCGGCGGTGCGATGGGTCCGGTGACCACGGCGTCGACGCGTCCATCTGCCACGCTCACCTCAAGGAGCTCAAGCAGAATGCCGACGGCGGCGGTTTGGTCAACCCAGTTCTGCAACACGTCGGTGGCTACGTCAACGGGGTCGGCGGCTGGTGGGGTGCCAGCCGATGCAGTGCCTTGGGCTCGGGCATCCCACCGAACGGTCACCTCGGTATCCATGCCGAGGAGAGGAACAAGGCGGGTGGCCAGAGCGTAGGCATCGGGCGGTTCGTCAAGGCCGGTGACCTCAACGGTGACGCGGGTGCCGATGATTTCGAGTTGGGTCACCTCGAGATCACGTTGGCCGAGCCAGAGGTCAACCTCAGCCATCACATCGTTCTGCTGTCTGCTTGAGTTCACGGCGTCGATCGATCGGCTGGTCAGCGGAACAGCGATGACGACCGTGGCGATCACGATGCCGATGATCGTTGCGGCCATGCGACGGTCTCGAAGGACGAGCTTCACGGTGGGGATCACCCCGGTGGCAAACAAGGTGATGAGGGCGACGAGCGCTATGGCGAAGAGGTTCGTGAGGAAGAGCAGCCCGGAGCCTTCGGCGAGCACGTAATTGCCGGTCTCAATGAGGATGCCAGTGGTGGCCAACGGCGGCACGAGGGCGACGGCCACGGCAACGCCGGGAAGGGCTGCTGAAATTTCGGGGCGGGCGATGGCGTAGGCGCCGGCAGCTCCGGCTGCCACAGCGACGATGAGGTCGCGAATGTCTGGGCTGGTGCGTCCAAGGATTTCACTGCCGAGCACGATGTCAGGGAGGAATCGGGCGAGGATGATTGACAAGAGCACCGATCCAACTGATCCGGCGGCGACCATGATCCCGGCTCGAATTGCTCGGCGTGCGAGTCCGAGTCCGACCGCTCCCGAGAAGGCCATGATCGGAGTCATGAGGGGCGCGACGAGCATGGCGCCAATAACAACGGCCGCAGAGTTGGTAGCGAGTCCCATCACGGCGATGGTTACTGAGAGGGCGAGAAGCACACTGAAGCGGGTGACGGCGCCACGGTCGACGTCGGGGATCAGTCGCTGGAGTACCTCGATGCGCTCCTTGCGATCGAGGGTGCCATCAGCGGAAACAGCGCGGATGAACTCGAGAAACGAACGCGAGTCATCGGCCACATGCCGAGCGTACGCCAGGTTGCGAGTACTCGGTAGTGGTGTATTGCACGCACCAACATTGACATCGACGACGATGCCTGTTCGGCTGTGATGTACCGTTTTGGTCTATCGACCAAGCGCGAGGCGGTGAACTTCGCGTTGAAGCATCTTGCTCTTGACGCGCTGGCCTCATGTTCCGAACTGCGTATTCACCGGCCCATTGCGTAGAACTCAGGGTTCGGTGCGATGCCGGCGAAGTTTGCGATTCGGTTCGATAGAGCGAAGAACGCCGTGATGGCTCCGATGTCCCAGATCTCGTCGTCCGTGAACCCCTTGGCGCGCATCTCGGCGATGTCGTCGTCACTCACTGTTGCGGCGTCGGTGGCGATGTGGAGTGCAAAGTCGACAATGTCACGCTCACGGTCGCTCAGTTCAGCTTTGGCGGGGTTGATGGCAACCTGATCGGCAATCAGTGGGTTCTTGGACCGGATGCGCAGGATCGCTCCATGTGCAACCACGCAGTACATGCATTCGTTTACCGCTGAGGTGGCGACGACGATGAGTTCGCGCTCGGCTTTCGAGAGGCCCTCCGATTTGTCCATGAGCGTGTCGTGCATCGCGAAGAATGCTCGGAACTCCTCGGGGCGTGCAGCGAGCGCTACGAACACATTCGGCACGAACCCAGACTTCTCGGCGACGCCTTCGATGCGCTCGCGAATGTCGTTGGGCATCTCATCGAGGGTTGGCACATGGAATCGACTGATCTGGCTTGAACTCATGGTCTGAGCATCGCAGATCAGTGGGGTCGAGTGGCGATCGCGAAGGCAACGGCGGCGGCGTTCCCGACGTTGAGTGAGTCAACCCCAGGTGTGATTGGAATTCTCACGGCGCGAGTAGCCCCCGAGATAGTGCGCCGATCAAGACCCGGGCCTTCTGCGCCGAGGATGAGCGCAAGTCGTTCGGGTAATTCGAGCGACCAAATGTCATCAGCCTGTGGGTTTGGCGTGAGCGCCCAAGTTTCCCAGCCGGCGAGCAACTGGGCGAGATGATCGGATCCAGTGGTGCGGATAACAGGCATATGCAGGATTTCACCCATTGAGACGCGCACAGTGCGGCGGGTGTAGTGATCGATGCAGGTCGGATCGCAGATGATCGCATCGATGCTGAGGGCATGAGCGCTCCGTGCAATGGCACCGAGGTTCTCTGGGTCGTTGAGTCCTTCGAGTACGGCGATTCGTCGTGACCGATCGATGATCGCCTCGACTTCGCTCGGGCCGGGAGTGGGCTTTCGATTGGCTGAGGCGATCACACCGCGATGCAGGTCGAAGCCGACGATGGCGTTCATCTCCGCCCGGGCGACACGAAAGATGGGTATTGATTCGCTCAGTGGTGTCGTGAGTTCAGCCAACACTCGATCGGCTTTGGTGTCGATCAGGATGACCGATCGGATGTGATGGCCCGATGAGATAAGACGGTCGAGTGCCTGGGGTCCTTCACAAATGAAGAATTCGTCGCCTTCGATTCGCCGGCGTTCGGCGATATCGATCAGGTGGGCGTAGTCGGCGAGGTGATCGGTCACCGGTCGAGTGGAATTGCGTAGGTGCCTTGCGCGGTGGCGGTTGGCTTGTCGATGTTGTCGTCGACCCACACTCTCACCGTGCCGACGACACTGCGGCGAGTGACGATGTCGAGGTCGGCCCGCGCCCAGAGAACGCTGCCGATGGCCGGGCGAAGAAACCTGATGGAGAGTTCACTCGTGAGTGCCATTTGCTCGATGCGACCGAGGGCCACGAACGACATGTACCAGAGGGCTGCGTCTGCAGCGCCGAATTGCGTGGGTCCTGAGATGTACCCACCGGGGCGGATCGACCCGGCGTCGGGTTCGAATCGGCTGATGGCGTAGCTGTGGCCGATCTCGTGGCAGCGGTGGGTTGACCCTGGGAACGATTCAGCAACTGCCTCGCTGATGAGGGCTGCGGTGAGTTCGCTGGAATCGTGGGTTGCCATGAGATCAACCTAGATCGCGCCACACTGGTGGCTATGGCTCGACTCGATGCTCGTCGTCTCGGCGTGTGGCGTGGGCTGCAGTCGCGAGTTGCAGAGATCGAACGCGATATTGACGAAGCCCTGCGCGACGAGTGGGATATTCCGCTGAATTGGTTTGACGTGCTGGCTGCGTTGCAGCGCTTAGGTGGGGACGCCCGTCCATCGGCAGTCGCCGATGAGTTGGGGATGCCACTGTCGAGTCTCACTCGACGCTTTGATCGACTGGAAGAGGATGGCTGGGTAACACGTCGTCGCGCCCCGGAGTTGGGTGACTTTCGTGCGGTTGAGGTGTCGTTGACGCGGCGGGGTCGCAATTTGTGGCGGGCGATGAATGTGACCTATCGCCGCGCAGTGCAGGACTGGTTCGCCCGGGAATTGTCCGACGATCAGATCACCGTGCTCTCCGAGGTGCTTGAGCTCCTAACACCTGAAGTTCCAGAACCAGAACCGCCATTCGATCCCGAGTTCGACGGATAGCGCGAACACAAAGAGTGCACCCCGGCTGCGACGTTAGGCGCCTTCGTACATTGCCTCGATCTGCTCGGCGTAACGGGCGTGAATGCCACGCCGCTTGAGCTTCGAGGTGGGGGTCAGCAGGTCGGAGTCGGGCATCCACTCTTCGCCCAACAGGGTGAACTTCTTGATTTGCTCGACCTGCGCGAACTTGGCATTGACCTCGTTGACGCCGGCCTGCACGGCTGCGATCACCTCGGGATCGGCGGCGAGCTCGGCGAGGCCCATTCCCTCTTTGCCGTTGGCGGCGGCCCAGACGGGGGCGGCCTCGGGATCGAGGACGAGCAGCGCCGATAGATACTTGCGGTTGTCGCCAATGGTGCAGGCCTGACCGACCACGGGAATCATCTTGAGGGCCGCCTCGAGGTTGGCGGGGCTGATGTTCTTGCCACCTGAGGTGATGATCAGTTCCTTCTTGCGGTCGACGATCTTGAGATAGCCGTCGTCGTCGAGGGTGCCGATGTCGCCGGTGTGGAACCAACCGTCGATGAGCGCTTCGGCCGTCTTGTCGGGGGCTTTGAGATATCCGTGGAACACGTTGCCGCCACGGGTGAGCACTTCGCCATCGTCGCCGAGTTTGACTTCCATGCCGGGGCAGGCCTGGCCGACATAGCCAGGCTTGTTTGCCTTTGGGCTGAAGGTGAGCGGTCCGGTGGTTTCCGACAGGCCGTAGATCTCGGCGAGGTTGATGCCGATGGCGTTGAACCATTCGAGGATTTCGGCGGGCAGCGGGGCGGCGCCGGTGATGGCGATGCGAACCTCGTCGAGGCCAACAAGAGCGCGCACTTGGGCGAAGGCGACCGCGTCGAGGAAGGCGAGGGTTTCGCGCTGTTCGTCGGTGATGGTGCCGGCCCGTTCGGCGCGCTTGATCTCGATCGCGGTGGCGACGCCGTCGTTGAAGGCTTTTGCCTTCTCAGGGTCGGCAGAGAGGGCTGCGTTGACGCCGGCGTAGATCTTCTCGTAGACCCGAGGCACACCGAAGACCATTACTGGGTGGACTTCGCGCAGATAGGCCGAAAGTAGGCCGGGGTCGGGGCAGCAGGTGACTTCGAAGCCGATCACCATGGCTTGGTAGTGCGTGGTGACCCGCTCGGCGATGTGGGCCATCGGCAGGTACGACACGGCGCGCCAGGTTTCGACGTCGTCTTCCTCGAGCACTTCACGAAGGATGTTGATGGCGTAGATGACGTTGTATTGGCTGACCATGACGCCTTTGGGCGGGCCGGTGGTTCCAGAGGTGTAGATCAGAGTGGCAAGGTCGTCGGGGCTGGTGACCTCGGCGAGGGTGGCGAGATCGGCTTCGCCGTTGGCGAGTAGTTCGTCGACGAGGCGCACACCGTCAGGGAGTCCATCGAGGGGTGCTTCGAGCACGAAGATCTGTTCGACGAGTGGGAGTTCGTCGCGGATCTCCATGACTTTGTTGAGGAAGCCAGCGTCTTCGACGATCATGATTCGGGCTTCGGCGTGGCTTGCGAGGTACTGGATTTCCTCGGCTGATGATGAGTTGTAGATGCTGACGGGGGTGGCCCGCACGAATTGGGCACCGAGGTCGAGCCAGTGGAAGTCGGGGCGGTTTCGCATCATGATCATGATCCGTTCGCCTGGTTCAACGTCGAGGGCCTGAAAGCCAGCGGCGGCACGGGCGGCGAGTGAGCGCACCTCGCCGATGGTCCAGGTGTTCCAGTTGGTTTCTGAGGCTCCTGGAGCGCTCGCCATGGAGCGAAGCAGTACGTCGTTCGGTCGTTGATCAGCGATCGCCACGAATTCCATGGGAACAGTGCGGCCGGCGGCCATCTCGTGGACCTGTTCGATGGTGGCACGGGGAGTGGTCATGTGGACAGTCTCGCATCTTGATGTGACATTGGTCTACAGATGCGGTTCTGTGCTCGAGGTTCGGTCCGGTTTCGTTTTGGCGCCGCCACTCCTGCATGATGGCGCGATGACGAACGCCGTGATTGTCGATGCCATCCGCACTCCTCTTGGGAAGCGCAACGGAAAATTGAAGGATTGGCACCCTGTCGATCTTGCCGCGGAGACGCTGAAGGCCTTGCAGGAGCGAAATGATCTCGACCCTGGCCTGGTCGATGATGTGGTGATGGGCTGTGTCATGCAGGTTGGTGAGCAAGCGGCGAATGTGGCGCGGAACGCTGTGTTGGCGGCCGGTTGGCCCGAGACGGTGCCGGGCACCACGATCGACCGCCAGTGTGGGTCGAGCCAGCAGGCAGCTCATTTCGCTGCCCAGGGAGTGATCGCGGG
>JBDQKN010000041.1:0-11928 GCA_040263235.1 Ilumatobacteraceae bacterium | reverse complement strand
ATCGTCATCATCGTCATCATCGTCAGATTTCTTCCTTTCTTGGCCTCTCTCATTCGCACTCTCTACGTCCTCTCCTCGCTTCCATTCCACAGCAAGACGGAATGACGACGACGACGACGACGATGACGACGACGACGACGATGACGATGACGATGACGATGAGCAGGACGACGACTGAGGTCGTCGGCCCCCACAAGAACTGAGACAGCCATGGACCCCCAAGAGGAACGTGCAGCTCGAATCGCGGCGCTCAAAGCTCAGCGAGCAGCCCAGACAAAGGCCGAGACAGTGAACGAGGAGGCGACAACACACATCACGCCATCAGGGCAATCGGCAACCGCCACTCCCCGCCGCCAACACACCGGACGGGCGGCACGACTCATCACCGTCGGTGCCAGTTCAACTGCCGTACTCGGCCTGATGACGGCAATAGGTATCGCAGAGCAACCAGTCGGAGCCACACTCGAGCCAGTCGTACCAGTCGGGACGGCGGCATCACTATCGGACGACATCGCACCGGGAACCATCCGTGTCGCCGCCGATGCGGCTGTGGTCATGGTGGTCGTCGACCAAGCAGGTCGCCCGGTCGACCTTCGACAGATGTCATCGGTGGCTGAACTGCAGGAATTCCTTGCAACTGCAGAACCGATCATCGCTCCGGCCACAACTCAAGTCGGGGGTGGCACGGCGGGACTGGACACCACTGCAAGTGCCGCTCCTACCCTCAACATTGCGGACTCGACCACCGATTCCAGTTCCGCTGTCACGCCAACACCAACCATCGCGGCTAACGCACCCTCTGCAACTCCAAGCCAATCAGCGACTGAACCAACTACTGCTCCTGTCGCTCCCGCACCCGTCGCGACGTCTACCCCAGCCTCCACTCCGGTCGTGACTTCAGCCCCAAGTGCTGCGCCGCCTGCGACGCCTGCCCCAACAGTTGCTCCGACGACCTCGGTTCCAGCAGCCCAGCCAGTGCCAATCGAGATCGCTCTTCCGTCGCCAACGCCACCCCCACAGGGAAATACCGGTGGCAGCTGACAGCCAGTGTGCGACCAGGGTTGCAGCCGACCACCTAGTGATGGGCGCGCAAGCAGCAGTGGTTGCACCGATACCCATCGCCGACCGAGTAATCAAGCGACTCGATCAACTCGAATCGTTGTGGTCACGATTTCTCCCCGACAGTGAGATCACACAACTGAACCAAGCCGGTGGTCGGCCACTAACCGTTTCCGGTGACACCATTGCATTACTCGAAGCAGCGGCCCTCGCGTGGAGCGCCACCAACAGTGCGTTCGACCCAACACTCTTGGGAGCGCTCGCTGCCCTCGGATACGACCGCAGCCGCCACCATCCTGAGCACATATCGATGATTCCAGCGGGCGCGGTCGAGCGCGGCACCCCGGCTGAAATCCTCATCGACCGGGCCACATCTCGTGTTTCACTCCCACCTGGCACGCTCATCGACCCAGGAGGAATTGGCAAGGGCCTCGCTGCAGACCTCGTTATCGACGAATTCGGTCATGAGGCAGGGTCGCTCCTCGTCGAGATCGGCGGTGACCTTCGAGTCGGTGGGCGACCCCCCGAGGGCGGCTGGCAGGTTGACGTCTGGGATGCCGAGCGGTCTGCACCACGACACCGGATCGCACTCTTGTCAGGAGGCGTCGCCACTTCGTCGATCCTGCTGCGGCGGTGGCTGCGGCCCGATGGATCTCAAGCGCACCACCTACTCGACTCTCGAACACGGATCCCGTCTGCCACCGGTATTGCAGCATGTACCGTGATTGCCGGGTCTGCGGCGTGGGCCGAAGCCTTCACCAAAGTTCCGTTTTCGCGGCCTCTTCAATCTGCGCTTGAACTCTTCAACCATCACAACCTCGCAGCCCTCATCACAACTGACGATGGGGCCGAGCACAGCACCTCGACGTGGAGCGACTTCCTACGATGAATGAACACTTCTGGTGGTACTTCTCCCGATCGACGGGAATCGTTGCCCTTGCACTCCTCGTCTTGTCTCTCGTGTGGGGGGTGTTGTTATCTACTCGTGCTCTTCGCGGCGTTGATCGACCTGCGTGGCTTCTCGCCACCCACACCTGGCTGAGCGGAACTGCTCTCGCCATGACGGCTGGGCATATGGCCGGACTCGTTCTCGACGGATGGGTCTCATTCGGGCTCGCCGAGCTATTGGTGCCAGGGGCAGCAACATGGCAGGGAGCAAGTCGAACAGCCGAGATCGGCACCGCGATCGGTGTGGTCTCGATGTACGCACTGCTCATCGTCCAGATCACGTCGCTGTTGAGAAAGAAGCTTTCACGGCGGGTCTGGCTCGCCATTCACCGCGTCAGTTTCCCTGTGGTGTTCGCCGTGCTGATCCACGCTGGATGGACGGGAACCGACACCTCAAATCGGGTGTATCAGGCTGCTGCAATCACGCTGGCCATGGCGGCAGCCGTTGCAACGGTCATCAGGGTGATCACGCCATCACGCACCCGACGAGCCGCCGAGAGCTGACGCTGCCCCCTCAAGCCATCTTCGGGCATTCTCGCCAAGGTCGTCTGTCGAGTAACCGCCCTCTTGGAGAACTACAAGTGGAAGGCCCGAGGAGGCCACCAACCGCCCACATCGTTCGAACCCGTCGGCTGTGAGGGCGAGGTCGCTGATCGGATCGCGGTGGAATGTGTCGAGACCGAGGCTCACCACGATCATCGAGGCGCCCGATGAAGCGATCCACTCGAGCGACCCGCCGAGGAGGTCAAGGTAGCGGTCGTCGTCAACTCCGGCCGAAAGCGGCATGTTCAGCGTGGCACCGCGCCCTGAACCCGTTCCGATTTCATCCTCGAATCCGGCCACATACGGGTAGGCGCGAGTTGGATCGCCGTGGAGCGACACGAACGGGACGTCGTCTCTGTCATAGAAGATCTGCTGAGTGCCGTTGCCATGGTGATAGTCGACATCGAGAATTGCCACTTTGGACTCGAGAGTCGCCGACAGATGGGCTGCAGTAACCGCAGCATTGTTGAAGAAGCAGTAACCGCCGTAGACCGACGACGTCGCATGGTGGCCCGGGGGCCGGCAGAGCCCGTAGGCGATCTGCTCACCGTTGGCCACCAACGACCCTGCTGTCAGCGCCACGTCAACCGATGACCTCGCCGCGTCATAGGTGCCGTGGGTCAGAGGGGTTGTCGTCTCGAAGCACCACCACCCAAGTTCGGCACCGATGGTGCTCGGCCTTTGGGCGTCACCCATTCCCTCGCGCAGCCTCGGGTGGGCAAAGACATCTGGCACGACGTCATGAGTTGGCCCAAATGCCTCTTGAAACCTGCTCCATGCCGTTTCAAGAAAGTCGATCAGCCCAACGTCATGCACCTTCTCTATGGGGGCTCGCCCATGGTCATCGGGCGGGACGAATTCGAATCCATCGGCATCGGCAAGTGCAGCACGAATCATCTCGGCACGACCTGGGTGCTCGTGTGGTTCGTGAAATCGGGATTCCTCGAATTCCTGTTCGGGGTGGTGCGCACGATGTCGGAGCGAGTAGACCACCTTCACAGCGGACAGTGTCGCATGTCTGTCAACACCGAACCCAAGGAGCCCCCGATGACCCGACTCGGCTATCAGATCCCATCGTTCACTTACCCCGGCGTTGGCCCCGATCGTCTCTTCAGCGAAGTTGCCCGTCAAGCACGAGAAGCGGAAGCCGGCGGTTTCGACACGGTGATGGTCATGGACCACTTCTACCAACTGCCAATGATCGGCCCGCCCGAGAACAACATGCTGGAGTGCTACACGCTGCTCGCCGGTCTCGCCCGAGAGACATCGACCGTTCGCCTCTCCTCTCTGGTAACTGGGAACACGTATCGGAACCCCGCCATCCTCGCCAAGATCATCACCACCCTCGACGTCGTCTCAGAGGGCCGTGCCCAACTAGGGATCGGCGCGGGCTGGTTCGAACTCGAGCACTCTGCATTCGGCATCGAATTTGGCACCTTCACCGATCGGTTCGAAAAACTCGACGAAGCACTTCAGATCATCATTCCGATGCTGAACGGCGATCGACCCACCCTTGACGGCAGGTGGTATTCGGTGCACGAAGCGATCAACGAGCCACCACCTGTCGGCCGGATTCCGGTCATGATCGGAGGTGCCGGTGAACGAAAGACCCTGAAGTTCGTCGCCCGATACGCCGACGACTCAAACCTGATTTGTCCGATCACCGATATCCAGCGAAAGCTCGCTGTTCTCGACGAGCACTGCGGAGCCGAGCATCGAGACCGATCGACCATCACCGTCACCCGACAGCAGTCGGTCTGCATCGCGCCTACCCACGACGAAGCACTCGCCGAACTCGATGCCATGCTCACAAGTCGGGGCCTCTCAGGCGCCGATCTTGAGGCAGCTCGAGCCAACGTGGTTCACGGCTCCCCTGATGATGTTGCAGAGCAGATGGCAGGCCAACTCGAACTTGGACTGGATGGCTTCACGGTCAATGCCGTGGCTAACTGCCACGTGCCCGGCCGGGTCGAACTACTTGGCCAGACCCTCGCTGACCTCATCTAGAACTCACCGATTAGACGAGCGGTAGTTCCTCAGCGAGGTACAACTCACGGCACTTCGCTCTCTGCAGTTTCCCCGATGACGTCTTTGGGAGCGTGCCTGCATGCACGAGCATGACATCGCGCGGCGGTAGTCCACAGACCTCGAGGGTTCGGTGATGTATCGCCTCTCGAACGGCATCTGGATCTTCGGTGCGAACCTCGGCGACCACGACGACGGTCTCCTTGCCCTTGTATCCCTCAACACCGAATGCGATCACGTTGCCAGCCCGAACCCCCTCAAGAGTTCCAACCGACCGCTCGATGTCCTCGGGGAAGACGTTGCGGCCCCCAACGATGATCACGTCCTTGATCCGACCGCAGAGAACGAGTTCTCCATCGAGGAGATACGCAAGATCGCCCGTGCAGAGCCAGTCATCGTGGAATGAGGCCGAAGTCGCATCTTCGCGCTTGTAGTAGCCAGGTGTCACCGAAGTCCCACGGAGGAGTAGTTCACCAACGTGGCGTTCCGGCACATCTTCTTTGGTGTCAGGGTTGACGACCCTCATCTCCAGCCCAGGGACTGCCCGCCCGAGCAAGGGGAGGCGGCGAGCCGAGATGACCAGATCGTCGGGGTCGCTGATCTCGACAGGTTTCGCCACCCGCGTGCGCTCAAGCACCTCCCGGTCGACGATGTCGCAGCGAAGTCCCTGCCCGCGCTCGGGGAACGTTCCGGCGATGGCCACCTCGGCCATGCCAAACGCCGGGAAAACCGCTCCTGTGGGGAACCCGAATCGACCGGCAGCAGCACAGAACGCATCCATCGCCTTTGGGTCCACTGGTTCAGCCCCGCTCAACGCCAACGTCAGCGAGGACAGATAGAGGCCTTCAGCCCGACGCAATGCACGTGTAGCAAGAACCCATGCGAAATTTGGGCCGGCCGTGGCGGTCCCTCCCCAATCAGAGATCCACTGCATCCAATTGCCCGGATGGGCCATGAAATCCTGCGGGGCTGCCTGCACCAAATCGACCCCGGTGGTCATCGGAATCGCCAGAAAGCCGACCAGTCCCATGTCGTGGTAGAGCGGCAACCACGACACCATCACTTCATCGTCACGCAGCGAGGCAGCTGAACAGGCTGCGTCGATATTCGCTGTCAGCACTCGGTCGGGGATCATGACCCCTTTCGGCTCACTGGTCGAACCGCTCGTGTACTGAAGGATGACAAGACGGTCTGGGTCGTGATCGGGGACCTCAAGCCGATCGCCTGAAGGCACACCATCGGCGCCCGGCAGCACGGCATTGAGACTGAGAATCGGCGGATCCCCCGGCGCCGCCTCGTAGAAGGGCGCCAACTGGTCATCGATCAGGATGAGCTTCGCGTCGCCATGACGAATTCGTGCCCGTGTCGACGAAATGAATTCCTCCAACGACCCCATCCGCATTGGCAGCGGCAGAACCATTGACGCAATTCCTGCCATCCAGCATCCACGCACGGCCGTCATCAGTTCACGACTGGTCGGACCGAGCACGGCCACATGATCGCCCGGCACCAAACCACGGGCCTGCAACGCTGCCCCAACCGATCGCGCCTCGTCGTGGATCTGCACCCACGGGATAAACCCCGGCCCATTCGGTGCCACCGAATGGCCGACGAATCTGACACCGCCAGGTCGCGTGGCAGCCAGTTCGAGGCGGTCGATAATCGAGGAGGTGGTCGACGCTGCGAGCGGACTCATAGACGAGACGCTACTCAGGTACACCTGATCGAACCCGGCCATGCCCGAAACCACGGGCATAGGCTGGACGATCGGTATGAGTGACCACGGCGACAACACCTTCGACGATCAACCAACCTTCCGTTACTCGGCGGCATCAGCACAGGACATCGAGAGGCGTTGGCAGGACCGGTGGGAGGCTGAGGGGACATTCGAGGCTCCCAATCCCGCAGGGCCGCTCGCCGATCCGGAGCGCACCGAGGAACTCAGAGACAAGCTCTTCGTCCTCGATATGTTCCCCTATCCGTCGGGAGCCGGACTTCATGTCGGGCATCCTCTCGGCTACATCGGCACCGATGTCTATTCGCGTTTTAAGCGAATGACCGGGCACAACGTGCTCTACACGATGGGCTTTGATGCCTTCGGACTTCCGGCCGAGCAGTACGCCGTTCAGACCGGCCAACACCCAGCGATCACCACCGATGCAAACGTCGCGAATATGCGTCGCCAATTGCGGCGCCTCGGTCTTAGCCACGACCGCCGTCGATCAATCTCGACCACCGACCCCGACTACTACCGCTGGACTCAGTGGATCTTCACCCAGATCTTCAACTCGTGGTACGACGTAGAGGCCAGTCGAGCGCGACCAATCGCCGAGCTTGTCGCCGAGTTCGAATCGGGAACGAGAACGACTCCTGATGGCCAGGCCTGGTCTGACCTGTCGTCGGACGCCCGCCGAGAAATCATCGATGGGCACCGGCTCGCCTACGTCAGCGAAGCACCAGTCAACTGGTGCCCAGGGCTCGGCACAGTCGTCGCAAACGAGGAAGTGACGGCTGACGGCCGGAGCGACCGAGGCAACTTCCCGGTCTTCAAGCGCAACATGCGCCAGTGGATGATGCGAATCACTGCATATGCCGATCGCCTCATCGATGACCTCGAACTTCTCGACTGGTCCGACGCGATCAAGACCATGCAGCGCAACTGGATCGGTAGGAGTTATGGCGCTCGGGTCGACTTCGCCTCTGCAGCCGGACCCATCACCGTGTTCACCACCCGGCCCGACACCCTCTTCGGGGCTACCTTCATCGTTTTAGCCCCCGAGCATCCTCTCGTCGATGCCTTGACCACCGCCGAGTGTGCCGTATCAGTGGCCGCTTACCGACAGTCAGCCGCCGCCAAAAAAGAGGCCGACCGCCAGGACGAGACCCGCGAGAAGACCGGGGTTCCAACAGGTTCCACCGCTGTGAACCCGCTCACCGGCGCAGAGATCCCCGTGTGGATCGCCGACTACGTGCTCATGGGCTACGGAACGGGAGCCATCATGGCCGTGCCGTGCGGCGACCAACGAGACTTCGAGTTCGCGCATCGCTTCAATCTGCCGATTCCACCAATCCAGCAGCCACCAGTCGAGTGGTTCAGCGATCGATCCATCGAACCAACACTCGACACCTCCACCTGGCCCGAGGCGTTCGTGGGCGACGCACCATATGTGAACTCGGCCAACGATTCCCTCGACCTGAATGGGCTTTCCTCGGTGGCAGAAGGCAAGGAACAGACCACCGACTGGCTTGCCGAGAGAGGCCTCGGTGAAGGCACCGTCACCTACAAATTGCGCGATTGGCTATTCAGTCGGCAGCGCTACTGGGGTGAACCGTTCCCCATCGTCTACGACGATGACGGCAATCCTCACGCTCTCCCAGACGAACTCCTTCCAGTGGAATTGCCCGACACCGATTCGTTCAGCCCCCGGACCTTCGACGCAGATGACGAATTCTCCAACCCCGAGAGTCCACTTGACCGGCTCAGCGACTGGGTGGAACTCACCCTCGACCTTGGTGATGGCCCGCGCACCTACCGCCGCGATACCAACGTGATGCCTCAGTGGGCTGGATCATGCTGGTACGAGTTGCGCTACCTAGACCCAACCAACAGCGACTGCTTCGTCGACCCCGATGTGGAGCGTTACTGGATGGGCCCACAGACCGAGGTGCGTGCCGATCACCCGGGTGGAGTTGATCTCTACGTCGGTGGTGTTGAACATGCGGTGCTTCATCTGTTGTACGCGCGGTTCTGGCACAAGGTGCTTTACGACCTCGGCCATCTGTCGTCCAAAGAGCCATATGCCCGACTCTTCAACCAGGGCTACATCCTTGCGAACGCCTTTAAAGATGAACGGGGCATCTACGTCGATGCGTTCGCTGTCACCGAGGAGGATGGCCACTGGATCCATGACGGCCAGGAGGTGACACGGGAGTGGGGCAAGATGGGAAAGAGCCTGAAGAACGCTGTCTCCCCCGACGAGATGTACGACGCGTACGGAGCCGACACTCTTCGCCTCTACGAGATGGCAATGGGCCCCCTCGACGCCAGTCGACCGTGGGAAACCCGCGATGTTGTCGGCATGTATCGGTTCCTGCAGCGGCTGTGGCGCACCATGGTCGACGAATCGACTGGCGAGAGCCTCGTGAACGACGACACCCCTGATGTCGAAACACGACAGTTGCTGCACCGCACGATCGACATCGTTCGCACCGAGATGGAGGCGCTTCGGTTCAATACCGCCATCGCGAAGCTGATCGAGCTGAACAACCACGTGACGAAGAACCTGAACGCGAACGGCAGTACGCCGCGCGAGGTCGCCGAAGTGATGACCCTGATGACTGCCCCGCTCGTTCCCCACATCGCGGAGGAACTGTGGTCGCGACTCGGCCATACCGAGTCGCTCGCCTATCTCGGGTTCCCCGAAGCTGACCCAGACCTGTTGGTCGACGACGAAATCGAAATACCTGTGCAAATCAAAGGCAAGGTGAAGGCAAGGATCATGGTGCCCGCAGATGCCGATGAAGCCACGATTCAGCAGATAGCGCTCGCTGACGAACGCGTGCTCGCCGCCCTTGATGGCGTTGATCCATCTGCTCTTCGCAAGGTGATTATCGTCCCGGGAAGAATGGTCAATCTCGTTCCCTGATCTCGGGACCTTCTCCCCTGCCAATCAAGATCAAGTTCTGAGACACTGGCATTAGCGATCCCTGAGGTGAACACGGGACCCAGCTCTCCGGTAACGGGGCTCCTGGTCCAAACCATCCTGGTCGAGCAGGAATCACCTCACGGATCCGCCATGTCTGAGTCATCCTGAGCGGCGTCGAACCGGTACGGTCGCTGCCATGACCGGACGACGTTTTCTCATCACTGGAGCTTCCAAAGGCATCGGCCTCGCAACAGCTCACCACCTTGCAGCTCGTGGTGATACGCCCGTTGGGCTGGCGAGAACGTCCCCCAACGGCTTCCCGGGAGAATTCATTCCCGTCGACCTCGGTGACCGGTCGGCCACCGCTGAGGCCATCGATCAGGCCCTCGCAGCGGGCCAACTCGACGGCGTACTGAACAACGTTGGCACCGTCCACCCACAGATGCTTGGTGAGATCGAGCTCGACGATTTCGAGGCGGTCTTCGATCTCACCGTTCGATCAACTATTCAGACCGTTCAAGCGTTGATGCCCGGCATGATCGAGCGTGGATGGGGACGGATCGTCAACATTTCGAGCGTGGTCGCGCTCGGAGGCGTCCCGGGGCGCAGTTCCTATGGCGCGGCGAAGGCCACCATGGAACACCTGACACGCATCTGGGGACAGGAACTGGCTCCACACGGAATCACGGTGAATGACGTTGCACCGGGCCCTGTCGCGACAGATCTTTTCCGGCAGTCGAATCCCGAGGGATCACCTGGTGAAGCGCGTTATCTGTCAATGGTGCCGATGGGCAAACTCGGAACGGTTGATGACATCGCCGCAGCCGTCTGTTTCTTCATGTCCGATCACGCTGGATGGATCACCGGACAGACGCTGAGGGTCGATGGTGGTGCTTCCATAGGTCGGGCGAGCCTGCTCTGATCAGCCTTCGCTGACGTCGATCTCGCTCGCTTTCACCGAGGCCCACACGCCGTCGCCCACGCCAACTCCAAGGGCCTCGAGTCCAGCATGAGTGACCTCAACCGTGAGCGCGAGCGGATCCCCCACCCGCACGCGGACCCGATCCGATAACCGGTCGACGCCAACAACCCGGGTGCGCCAAACATTCCGGGGGCTGCCTTCTGGCTGTGCGCGGAGAAGTGAAATCGACCTCGGTCGAATCACTGCAATCACTGGACCATCCCCAACGGTGTGCGCGCCGACAGTCAACGTGGTGTCACCCACATCGAGGCGATGTCCCGACAGCATCCCTCGGAGCGGATTGAGCCCGAGAATCTCTGCGACATAATTCGACCGCGGTGCAGCGATGAGCTCTGACGGTCGGCCGAACTGGGTCACCACTCCTGCTTCGAGCACCATCACCCGGTCGGCGATCGTCAACGCATCTACGGGGTCGTGCGACACGATGATCCTGGCTGTTGCGTTCGCATCTCCAAATATGGCCCTCATCGTCGACCGGCCTCGGGCATCGAGAGCCGAGAATGGCTCGTCGAGGAGAACGACCGAGGGATCAGTAGCGATAGCCCGCGCAATGGCAACACGTTGGGATTGGCCCCCTGAGAGTTGATGGGGCAGGTGGTGCCTGATGGCACCCACGTCGAATTGGTCGAGTAGAGCGTCGGCACGAGACAGAGCCGACGCCCGAGCCATGCCGGTCGCTCGTAAGCCAAAGGCCACATTCGAGCGGGCATCGAGATGCGCAATCAGGGCGTGGCTCTGAAAGACGAAACCAATATTTCGCCGCTCAGGAACTACGAACACCCCCGCCGCCGGATCGTCCCAGACGACAGACCCACGTTCAAGACGGCCATGGTCGAGGGGGGTAAGCCCTGCCACAGCTCTCAGGAGCGAGGTTTTTCCGGCCCCGTTTGGCCCAACCACGACGATGGTCTCATCAGAACCCACCGTGAACTCAACGTTGAGATTCAACTGACCTCGAAGAAGGTGAAGGCGAGCGTCGAGCATCAGCTTCGCTCTCCCATCGCACTGCTCCAGCGTTCGCGCATCGAAAGCAGTACCAACAACGAAACGGCCACCAAGACAAGACTCATCAACACCGCCTGCTCGACGTCACTCTCAAGGGCCAAGTAAGTGGCGATCGGGAGGGTACGGGTCGCCCCCGGGAAATTGCCAGCAAATGTGATCGTCGCGCCGAACTCACCCAGCGCCCGAGCCCAGGTCAGTACCGCACCAGCTGCGATGGCCGGGCGAATCGATGGCATCGTCACGCGCGAGAAGAGATACCACGGCGTTGCCCCGAGGGTGCGAGCCGCATCCTCCACAGTTCGGTCAGTGGCTCGAAGTGCCGACTCGACGGTCAGGATGAGGAATGGTGTGGCAACAAAGACCTGGGCCACAACGACTGCCGGTGTGGTGAATGGGAGGCGAATCCCAAACAGGGTGTCTAACCATGACCCAACAAGTCCTCTCCTTCCGAGTGCTGCGAGGAGAGCGACACCTGCCACCACCGGAGGAAGCACCATCGACAACGTGCAGATCGCTCTCACGAGGCGCCGGCCGGGAAATCGGGTGCGAGCCAGCACCCACGCAAGTGGGAGTCCCAGCACCAGCGCAATGGCCGTAGCGATAGCACTCGTGATCAGCGATAGAACCAGTGCCTCGCGAGATGCGTGGACCGTGACGAGTTCGGGCAGGCGACCCCAGGGCACTCTGCTGAGCAAGCCAATGATCGGAAGGGCGAAGAGT
>JBDQKN010000040.1:0-12046 GCA_040263235.1 Ilumatobacteraceae bacterium | reverse complement strand
TCGTCGTGTAGGGCATCGAGTCGTTCTCGGCTGGCCGAGTCGCTCTCCTTCTCGAGCGCGACCTGTTCGATCTCGAGTTGCAGAATGCGACGTTCGACGACATCGATCTCGGTTGGCATGGAGTCGATTTCGATACGCCGTTTCGACGCTGCCTCGTCGACCAGGTCGATTGCCTTGTCGGGGAGGAATCGGTTGGTGAGATAGCGGTTGGACAGCACGGCTGCCGACACGAGTGCCGAATCTTGAATCCGCACGCCGTGGTGCACCTCGTAGCGCTCCTTGAGGCCGCGGAGAATTCCCACGGTGTCTTCGACGCTTGGTTCGCCCACGTAGACCTGCTGGAAGCGGCGCTCAAGGGCCGGGTCCTTCTCGACGTACTTGCGGTATTCGTCGAGGGTGGTCGCGCCGATCATGCGCAGTTCGCCCCGAGCGAGCATTGGTTTGATCATGTTGCCGGCGTCCATCGCCCCCTCGGCGCCACCGGCCCCAACGATGGTGTGCAGTTCGTCGACGAAGGTGATCACCTCACCAGCAGCATCGGTGATCTCCTTGAGAACTGCTTTGAGGCGTTCTTCGAATTCGCCTCGGTATTTTGCGCCTGCCAGCATTGATCCAATGTCGAGTGAGATCAGGCGCTTGCCCTTCAATCCTTCGGGCACATCGCCATCAGCGATACGGCGGGCCAAGCCCTCAACGATTGCGGTTTTGCCGACACCGGGCTCGCCGATGAGCACCGGATTGTTCTTGGTTCGACGACTGAGAACTTGGATGACGCGGCGAATCTCGTCATCTCGGCCGATAACGGGGTCGATTGCTCCCTCGGCGGCCCTGGCGGTGAGGTCTTGGCCGTACTTTTCGAGGGCAGCGAACTTGTCTTCGGGGTTCTGATCGGTGATGCGATGAGAGCCGCGTACTTCCTTGAGGGCGTGAAGCATCTCCTCTGAGCCGACTCCGATTCGCTGATTCATGGCCAGTAGTAGGTGTTCTACTGACAGGAAGTCGTCTCGAAGATCCTTGCGGTAGGACTCGGCATTATCGAAGACATTCGACAACTCCCGGTCCATCCGGGGCTCGTCGCCGCCGTGAGCACGGGGAAGTTTGTCAACGGCGCTCTGGGCGCGCTCTCGGACCATTCCCGGTGACTGACCGAGCTTGGAGAGCAGTGGCGTAGCGATGGTGCCGTCTTGTGTGCAGACGGCAACGAGGAGGTGGTCAGCGGTCAGCTGCGGGTTGGCGAGGGCCTTGGCCTGGTCGACGGCGGCTGCGACGGCCTCTTGAGTTTTGGTCGTCCACTTCTTGGGATCGAGTGCCATGTGGACAACCTACATGCGCTCCGAGGCGCCCACTCAAAAGTTGAGTCGATTTCACTCAAGATTTATGTCACATCGACATCAAGTTGGAGATTCTCCCTGTTCAGAGGGCGTCGGCGGGTATGGCAAATAGATCCTCTGAACTGGCGTGAACCGCTCCCGCCCAGCCCTCGGCCGCCGGAAGCAACTGCTCGCAGAAGAACCTCGCGCTCGTGACCTTTGATGCCCCAAACACGGTTGATGCATCGGTCCGTGCTGCTGACCCACCGAGGAGACCCGCACAGACGGTGGTGCCGAGGAGGCGAAGGTATGGCGTCGAGGCACCGAGGAGACTCGATGGATCGGTTGACGCCACCTCGGTGAGATGCTCGGTCGCTCGTCGGCAGGTCTCGATCGCTCGGCGAAGGTTCGCAGCGGCGACCGACATTCCGTCCATCTGGTCCAATTCGTCAGCAACTGTTGCGAACCGATTGAGCTCATCGGTGATGACGCCGCCTGACCTCATACCCAGCTTTCGGCCAACCAAGTCCGCTGCCTGGATCCCATTGGTTCCCTCATAGATGGGAAGAATTCGAGCATCGCGGTAGTGCTGGGCGACGCCGGTCTCCTCCACGTAGCCCATGCCCCCGAAAATCTGGACGGCCGCTGAGGTGCATTCCTGAGCAGCATCGGTGCAGAGCGATTTCGACAACGGGATGTACAGATCGGCTCGCTCGCGCCAGACACGCGCTGAGTCCGGGTCGGTGGCGGCCTTCGCCATGTCGAGATACGCACCGTTGGTGTACGTGAGTGCTCGCATCGCATCAATCCACGCCCGCTGGGTCATGAGAAGTCGACGCACATCGGGATGCTCAACGATGAGACTTTGCTCGCCTGCTGGGGAGCCGATTGCTCGACCCTGGCGTCGTTCGTTCGCGTACTGAACAGCGTCTTGATAAGCGCGCTCGGCGATGGCGAGACCCTGCAGCCCGACCGACAGGCGCGCGTTGTTCATCATGGTGAACATGTTCCGCATCCCCTCGTTCTCCTCGCCGACCAGCCAGCCGATGGCACCACCCTGCTCGCCGTAGGAGAGCACACAGGTTGGTGAGCCGTGGATCCCGAGTTTGTGTTCGATCGACACCACGGTGACGTCGTTGCGCTCGCCGAGCGATCCATCGAGGTTCACCAAGAACTTTGGTACGAGGAACATCGAGATCCCCTTGGTTCCAGGAGGCGCTCCAGGTGTGCGAGCGAGCACGAGGTGCACGATCTGTTCGGTCATGTCGTGTTCCCCGAAGGTGATCCAGATCTTGGTTCCGGAGATCTTCCAGGAACCGTCACCAACTGGTTCGGCCTTGGCGCGAACGGCACCGACATCACTCCCCGCCTGTGGCTCAGAGAGGTTCATCGTGCCTGCCCACTCACCGGTGAGCATCTTTGGCAGGTAGGTCTCCTGCTGTTCACGCGACCCGTGTGCTTCGATGGCATCGATCGCACCCTGGGTGAGCAATGGACACAGAGCCATGGCCATGTTTGCGCTGTTCAGCATCTCTTGTACCGCTAGAGCGGTCATCCACGGGAATCCGGCACCCCCATACTCAGGGTCGAACGGCATTGCACCGAAACCCGACTCGACGTACTGGCGGTAGGCCGGTTTGAACGAGTCAGGAGTGGTAACCGTGTTATCTGGATGCCACTGCGCCTTGATGGTGTCGCCGTCACGATTGGTGGGAGCGATCACCTCGGTCATCAGGCGACCAACTTCCTCGATCACGCCAATCACCGTGTCGACATCGACATGGTTGAAACGGTCGGTCTCGAGCACATGCCCAAGTCCTGCCACCGTGGTGATGGTGTGAGTGATATCGGCGATGGGTGCGCGGTAATCGGCCATGACGACATTCTGGCATTGTGAGACCGAGAAGCGCGGTGGTCAGGTCGGCATTGGGTTGGCGATCAAGTAGTCGCTGAGTGTTCCACCGAGCCGCTGCATTCGACCGTGGAAGTGCGCGATCTCCACACCGTCCTGGTTGGTGACGACTGCATCATGGAGGCTTGGCCGCTTACCGCGCCAGCGTGTCGTGCCAACGGCAGTGAGTACATCACCGGGCACCGCCGAGCGAACCCAATCGATGGTTCCGGTGGTAGCGAGGGCCATCTCATCATCGGTGCTTGCGACCATCGCCATGGCGGTGTCGGCGAGAGTAAAGATGATCCCTCCCTGACAGACACCGGCACCGTTGGTCATGTCTTCGCTAACGGTCATTGTCAGCACGGAACGTTCTGGAGTGATTTCGACGAGGTCGATACCCAGCAATCGGCAGACGCGATCACGGGAGATCAGTGCTCTGACAAGTTTCTCCGGATCCGACATGTCCGAAGGTTAGGGCGCGGCCTTCAGTCTGATCGGAGCCAAGAGGCGATTGCGGCACCGGTTGAACGCAACTGCTTGTAGTCCGCGATGGGATCCGGCATCGACTCGATTGCATCGGCGAGTTTCTTGGCCGAGTCGGCGTCATCAGATCGGACTCCCGGCAAGGGATGCTGATGAGTTCGGATAGTGAAGAGCACGGCTCCCGTTTCACCATGCCGGGTGAGTGTTTCTCGTTCGATGCGAAGGTGATGTTCGCACGGTGAGGCATTGGTTGGTCGGGGCGTGGCCGTACCGTCGAGTGGCTGATACAAGTTGTTGGTGTCGATCACACCCCAGCCGAGGCGCCATAACGGACGGTCTGGATGCAGTCGGTTGAGCACGTCGTCGATCACCGACTCAAGTTGCTCATTGAGGAGCGAGACCGGGCGGTGTACTTCGGCCATTGTCTGTCCGAGTTTCGATCGAAGATCCCAGCGATTGGGGAAGCACACACTGCCGGCGCCGAAGACCAATCGACCCTCGCGTTCGACCATCACGACGAGATCTTCCTGCACGTGACGAGCGATTGCATCGAGTGGGTGCAGAGAGGAATCGAGTTGGAGAGTTGCGAATCTCTCTGGAAAACGGCCACGGAGATGGGCGAGTACTGCTGACGAAATCTCGGTGCATTCGGGGCCCGCATCGTCGAGCGCGCAGAACGCCGTGGCTGGATGAGCGGACATGATCTGAGACTTGAGTTCGATCTCGGTGTCGTAGTGCTCGTCGATCTCAATCCAGTCGGCGATGTCGAGAGGTCGAACCCCGAGGCGCCAACGAAAGACACCGGACGTTTCGCGCCAGGGCTGGTAGCGCATGGTCATCGCTCAGTCGTCGAGGCGTCGTCGGATAGCGGCGGCATGGGCAGGGAATCCTTCGTGATCCGCGAGGGCTGTCACCGAGGGACCCATCCGAGTCAATGCTCGAGCATCGGCGCGTGCGATGGCGGTGCGTTTCAGGAAGGCCTGGGCGGTGATTCCCGATGAGACCTGAGCGAAACCGGAAGTGGGTAGCGATGCCGGGCACCCGATGACAAAGTTCGCTGCACTGAAGGGCGTGTGTTGACCAATGAGGATCTCACCGGCGTGTTCGATCGCATTCACGAGGCGCTCAATCTCCGCCTCGGCCACAGCTATCTGCAGGTGTTCCGGTGCGTAAGCGTTGGCGATTGCAACAGCGGTATCGAGGTCATCGACGAGAACACAGCCGCCGTTTGGACCGAGTGCAGCACGTGCCGCGGTGGCTCGGACTTCGGGTAGATCGGCTAACTGTTGCTCAAGTTCATCGTTGACGGCTGCTGCGAGTGCCTCTGATGGGGTGACTAGTACGACTGAGGTATCAGTGCCGTGTTCAGCCTCGACCAACAGGTCAGCTGCCACGCGCATGGGATCTGCGCTGTCATCGGCGATGACGAGTGACTCGGTTGGACCAAGCAACATCATTGTGGCGACACCGTGACGCTGCATTTCGACCTGGGCGATGGTGACAGCGGGAGATCCTGGTCCCACGATTTTTCTGACCTGTGGGATCGATTCGGTGCCGAAGCCGAGCGCTGCGATGCCAGCTGGTCCATTCACCCGGAACACATTGCGAATCCCAAGGGTTCGACAGACCACCAACACTGCGGGGTCGACCTCCCCTGATCCACCTGGCATGGGGGGCACGACAACGGCGATCTCCGGGACACCAGCCACGATGGCTGGAACCGCGAGTTGGTAGGTGACGCTCGGATACGAGGCTTTTCCAGATGGAGTGAAGAGTCCCGCTGATGAGATTGCAGTGATTTTCTCCCCGACGATGAGGCCGGGCTCGCTCTCGTGAGACCACGACGTCGAGTGGGCGACTTGCTGTTCGTTGAAGGTGCGCAAGTGTGAAATAGCGTCCTCGATCGCGACCTGCAGGTCGCGATCGATCGACGCGGATTCAAATTCCTTATCGCTAATTCGTAGGTGCTCGGGAGAGGTGGTCACGCCGTCAAAGCGAGCAAGGGCGTCACAGACGGCCGCGTCTCCACGCTCCCGTACGTCCTCGATCAACGCGTTGATCGAGGATCGCAGTTCGGGGTCAAAGATCTCATCGAGACCACGGTGCAGAAGTTGACGACGCGCCTCGTCGTCCATCGAGATCCAGCGTTGGATTCGCAAGGCGCCCATATGGCAAACCTATCGACGCCGATGTGACAAGCCGTTCAGCCTGGCCTCGTGCCGAGCCGGCGAGCCATGTCGAACTCAAGCGCCATCTGCTGCGGGATATCAACGTTCTCGAGGCCGAAGACCTCAGCGAACAGCACGACGCCGGTTACGAGAAACATGATGCGTTGCGCAAGGAGTCGTGCCGTCGATGGATCAATCCCGAAGCGATCTTGGTACATGTTCTGGACCCTGGTGACCACGGGCCGCATCCGTTCACCGGTGACCAAGGCGGGGTCATTGGCGGTGAGCCAGTTCATGAGCTTCACCGACTTGACAATGTTCTCGTTGGGATAGCTCGCCCCTGACCCGTCGAAGGTGATCATTCCGGCGATCTCAACGTTCAGCTCTTGGAATGCCTCGGCGAAGAGGTGAGTCTTTCCACCAAACCAGTCTTGAATGAACCGGTGGTGGTGGCCTGACCTCTCGGCGATATCGCGAACGGTGATCGATTCCGGGTCGTGATCCCGAAGCAGTTCAAGAGTGGCGTTGAGCACGTTCTGGCGTGCTTCGTGTCGAGGTGTTCTTGTCCGAGAGCCGTCTCGGGCTGCATCTGGCATCGCTGAAAGGTTATCGGTGGGCCCAGATGGCATCGGCGAACTCACCACAAAGCCCCGATGCTTGGCAGTTGCGGATGGGGGGATCGTTCGTCCCCGATAGCCTCAGCCCCGCTACGTCGGAGTGGCGGAATGGCAGACGCGCTGGCTTCAGGTGCCAGTGTCCGCAAGGACGTGGGGGTTCAAGTCCCCCCTCCGACACCAGAAGGTGGTGAAGTTCACGGCTCATTAGGGCAGAGTTGTTCCGTAGGCGTCGAATGCTGTGAGTGCTTCATCCAGCGGGCGGCGTGCGCCGGTTTGGAGTTACTCCATGGTGGCCAGAGCGGCGTCCTGCGCTTGCTTGCAAGACCCGGCCACGGGTTGCGGCCATGTTTGGTTGGATCGCGATAGATCCACACGCAGATCAGGACCACGGCAATGACAAGGTCGGCGCAGATCTACGGAGACACCTTGAGTGCTTCGCTCGGTTCTCGCGGGTCTATAGAGATAGCGCTGCCAAGGCACGGTCGGCTGCGTTCGCGCCGCACATTCCGTGTGCGCCCGCTCCGGGCGGTGTCGAGGCCGAACACAAGTACACGCCGGGAATCCCCGTTCCATAGGGGTTGAGGGCCACGCGAGGCCGGAACACTGTCTGCACGGGTGAGCCGGCCCCACCGATGATGTCCCCACCGACATAGTTCGGGTTATACACCGACATCTCTGTCGCTGACCGAACCGCCATCCCCACGATTCGCTCACGGAAGCCCGGAGCAAATCGTTCGATCTGTGCAATGAGGGCCTCGGTGGCATCACCGGTGTAGCCATTGGGCACGTGAGCGTAGGCCCACACTGGGTGCACATCGCCAGCTGATCGACTGGGGTCGGCGAGGTATTGCTGACCGACCAGCACGAAGGGGCGTTCGGGCATCTGTCCTTGTTGCACCGCCAGCTCGGCTGCTGCGACCTCATCGAATGAGCCACCGACATGAACCGTTCCGGCTCGGCGGGCAGCGTCGGCAGTCCACGGAACACCTTCTTTGATTGCGAAGTCGACCTTGAAGGCTCCCGGTCCGTGGGTGAAGCGGCGATATGACTTCGCAATGCGACTCGGCAGTTTTTCACCCAGGACACGAAGAGCCCCTGAGGGTGACAGGTCAAGCATGGTGATGTCATGTGGAGGAAGATCGTCGAACGATGTGACGGTGTGACCGGTCTCAATGGTTCCCCCATTGGACACGATGTCGGCTGCTAGCGCCTGAGAAATTGTCTGAGAACCTCCCTCGGCTACCACCCAACCGTGAGCATGTGCAGCCGAGGTGAGCGTCACGCCGACTGCACTCGTTAGCGGACGATCGAGCCGCCACAGGGCATGGGCGGCGGCGCCACCCCACAACGCCTTCGCTTGAGGTGTGCTCCAGAGCCGCGCCAATGCGGTGGCTGACGGCACAACTCTCATTCCGAATCTGGCCAAGGTAATTGGATGCCGTGGGACGCGGACTACAGGCTGTGAGATATCAGCGAACAGTTCATCGAAACGACTGGCAATCGGCTCAAAGACCTGTCGCCACCGCCGACCGTCTACGCCGAGCGCGTCCTCGGTCTGATCGAAGGATCGGAACGCAGCACCTGCTGAACCGTCATCAAGCGGATGGGCGAAGTCGACCTCTGGAGCACACCATGTGATACCCGTCAGATCGAGATCCTTGAAGAAGGGCGAGGCGAGTGCCATCGGGTGGGCAGCAGAGCAATGATCGTGGAGCAACCCTGGGAGCAGGTATTCCGAACTGCGGGTTCCACCTCCGATCGTCTCGGCAGCCTCAAGGACGGTGACCGTCACACCCGCTCGGGCCAGACGCGCCGCGGCGGCGAGCCCATTGGGCCCGCCGCCGACGACGATCGCGGTAGTCACTGCGTCACGCACTCGTGAGCGAGTTCGACGCGTCCTCAGGTGCTCGTCCGCCGGTTCCTGGGTAGGTCTCACCCGATGCAACGTACCCCTCGCGAGTCCACGTGATGACGTGGGGCAGCAAACCGTCGGGAAGCCAGGGCTGTGCCTCGGCGGCATCATCGTTGTGATACCACCCCTTCTCGACAACACCGAGCGCAGCGTCGATCACCCGATACTGCACCTTCTTCGAGAACATCGGTTGAGCCTCGGTGAACACGACCCGCAGATCCCCTGGCTCGTATTGGCAACGTTCTTGTACCGCTTCGATCAGACGCTCGTCATTGCAGTGCGCGTCACCGAAGTTCCAGCCGAGCAACACGTTGCCGAGGAACTCGCCCTCGCGCATCACACGGGTGTCGATGTCGTCGTTGTGACGCATGTGGAGAGTGATGTGCATCCGTCCCATGGGGTGCATCATCCGGAAAGCCATCGCCTTCTGAATGAACACCTCGGAGATCTCCTTGCCGAAGATCGGTTCAATCTGGTCGATCTGGTTGTCGGAGGCCTTCACGATGCGCTCGTTGAGACGGTCTTCCTTCTCCTTGTCAACGAATGCCCACGTGGTTGATGCCCAGTTGCCGGCGTACTGCTTCATACCGATGAGGAACGAGACGTACTGAGGCCAGATCGCCCCGAGCACGATGCCAAACAGGCCGACGAACAGCACGGGAATGAGCAACCACGGCTGGATGTCTCCGACGCCGTATCCAGCACCTGCGGAGAAGTTTCCAAAGAGGAAACCTGTGCAGAAGATGAAGAACACGTTCCATTCCAGGGGAACCGCCAACGGGATCGTTGAGATGATGAAGGTGTGCAGCATCCATATCGAGATGATGCCGATCCACGTCAACCAAGGCCATGGTGAGAACAGGAGTACCAATGGCATCACGATTTCGGCCGTGGTACCGCCGATATGAGCGATGAGATGTGTGAGCTTCGAAGGCCGAAGGTCATTCGGGAAGTCCTTCACCGTTGCCATTCGCAACTTCCTCGAGCCGTTCCACGGTGTGTTCTGGACCATGATTGCGACCGTTGACGGGAACCCGTGCTGCAACTTGGAGACACCCGCACCCATCCACACGATGACGATGAAGATCTTGGCGGCAACCACCATGTCGACCCAGCTCGGGAAGAGCGCGAAGGCGAGCATGGTCGGTACGTACTGCTCAGGGCGTGAGGCCAAGAACACGCACTTGTCTCGCAGACCCATCACAACGATGAGCCCTGCATAGACGAGGAACGGCCAGCGAGGCATCACACCGGCGGTGCTCTCGGGCAGACCGGGGATCTGCTCGCCGGACAGGAACAGCATCATGGTCAACCAGAACACGATGAGCTTGTAAAGGCCGGTGTCCCACGGGGTCCGACGGTTGCCTTTCGTAAGCGGGACATGATTCGGATAGGGGGGGATCCGAAGGGTGTCGTTCTGCCACCAGTAGAGGCTCTGTCCAATCGGCGGATCGAAGTGGAACGCCATCGGGCCACAGGTTGCTGCGAGCCCGAGGATCTCCATCAGGACCGTCCAGATCATCAGCTTCTGATAGAGGATTGGCTCATCCCACCAGCCACCGATGTCGTTGAACTCAAGGCCAGATGTGAACGCCGCCGCAACGATCAGCCCGAACAGTGAATAGAAGAAGATTTTCCAGACGTAGAACATCGCCGTCTGATTCGGGGTGCCGAACCCTGCTTCCACCCAGTGGAGTTGCAGGATCTTCATCCGTGGCAGGAACGGGATCTTCGGAAACTCGTCGAGATCGACGGGTGGTAATTCAGCGGTGCGGTATCCCATGTGAGTGATTTCCCCTATGTGTGCTGTCGTTAGTTCGGTGTTGTTTCGGTATCAGTACGTGCGGCCTCGGCGGATTCGCATCTGCCAGTCGCGTCGGAGTTGTTCGTCGTCGAGAATCTCGTCGTCTTCGTTGGTGCGTCGTCGAGACACCTGCAGGCCGCTGAGGCGGCGAAGTTCCCTCTCACGAACTCGCTGACGACCCCAGACTTTTCGAACGTCCTTTCGGCGCTTTCGCTCGATGTGGTCTTCCTCGGACTCGGCTGTTCCCGCGAGGTAGGCCTCTTCGATTTCGTCGAGTCGCTCAAGGGCCTCGGCGGACGACATCTCCATACGGATTCGACCACGTGACATCAGATACATGCGGTCGCTGTACTTCAGTGCCTTTCGAGCGTGCTGCTCAACGATGAGTGCACCGATTCCCTGGTCACGGGCAGCGTCGCGTACCGCACTGAGCAGTCGATCGACGATCATCGGCGCCAGCCCGAGTGACAATTCGTCGGCGAGGAGCAACTTCGGATTGCGGCTGAGTGCGCGGGCTAGCGCAATCATCTGCTGCTCGCCTCCCGACAGCATCCCACCGCGGACATCGAGACGAGCTTCGAGAGACGGGAACAACTCAAGTGCTCTACCGACATCGCCTCCACCGATCGTGAGATTGTCCCGTGCCGACATTTTCGTGAAGATCAGTCGGTCTTCGGTAATGAGTCCAAGACCCTGCCGAACCCGTTGATACATCGGTGTGAAGGTCGGAACATTCGACAGCATCACGATTCCATCGACCGGTGCTAACTGGCCTGCGATGGTGAGGAGGGTCGTGGTCTTGCCAGCCCCATTCGGTCCGAGCAGGGCCACGACTTCACCCGGTTTGACGGTGATGTTCACGCCGGTGACCACCTCACGGCCGAGGTAGCCGGCTTTGAGTCCTCTGGTCTCCAGAAGGTTCGGCGTGGTCGCCATGACGTATTCGGCGAGATCGGACGGGATAGAAGAGGTTGGATTGTTAGTAGCCATCGTGCTCATGCCTCGCTCGTCACGCCGACGCCGTCGTGTGCGGCCTTGCTGATTCCCAGTTCGTCGTCGGTCTGTTGTCCAAGATACGCAGCGATCACCTGTGGATCGTTTCGTACCTCCTCCGGCGTGCCATCTGCGATCTTGGTGCCGAAGTCGATGACAACAACTCGGTCACAGACACCCATGACGAAGTTCATGTCATGCTCGACCACGAGAATCGCCATCCCCCATTCGTCGGCGAGTCGACGTACGACTCGAGCCAATTCTGCACTCTCGACTGTGCTCAGACCAGCCGCGGGCTCATCGAGTAGCAGCACACTCGGGTGGAGAGCCACCGATCGCGCGATCGCGAGAAGGCGACGCTTTCCGTACGAGAGGTCGCTGACCTCTCGGTGCAAGTCCTCGTCGAGGTTGAACTCCTCGATCGCTCGGACCACTTCAGGGCCGAACTTGGGAAGGACCGGTCGAACGAGATCACGGAAGTAGGACGACAGGTCCTGCGGGTCTGCTGCGACGCTCAGGTTCTCGAAGACGGTGGTGTCCTCGAACAATTCAAGGGACTGGAACGACCGTGCCATTCCCGCTTTGACACGTGCCGGAGCGGCAAGACCAGAAATCTCTGCATCGCCGATGTTGATCGTTCCAGTGGCTGCTGTGAACCCGGTGAGCGCATCGATCAACGAGGTCTTGCCGGCGCCGTTCGGACCGATCAGACCCACCACCATGCCGGGCTCCACGGTGAACTGAACATTGTTGACAGCGGTTACCGATCCGTAGCGGACCGTCAGGCCTTCAACGTCGAGTCGCTTCGGCTCGACACGGTCACGGTGTTGCTCGTCAACCGTCTCGGAGACGTCAGACAACCTGA
>JBDQKN010000039.1:0-12101 GCA_040263235.1 Ilumatobacteraceae bacterium | reverse complement strand
GCCACCTCGAGGGAACATCGCCCATTGAGATGGTCGATGATCTCCCGGTATCCGAGCGCTTGACGCGCCGTCTTCGACGGACCTGCCGACAGCACCCGTTCGACCTCGGCAACCAGGCCGTGCTCGACCATTGCATGGACCCGCTCGGCGATTCGCTCGCCAAGAACCGCGCGTTCCCACCGCAGGCCTACCTGGATCACCTCGGTCTCCGGGTAGCGGTCAAGGCCTTGGCCCCGGGAGGAGAACGCAGCGCCAGAGCCCTCGATGACCTCGAGCGCCCGAATCACCCGTCGGCGATTGTCCGGATCGATCTTCCTGGCCGCTTCCGGATCGACGAGCGCAAGACGCTCATGGAGAATGGGCACCCCAACGCGATCGGCCTCCTCCTCTAGGCGCTCCCTGATCTCTGGCCACACCCCAGCAAGATCAAGCCCGTCGACCACCGCCCGGAGATAGAGGCCGGTGCCGCCGACGAACAAAACACTGCGACCTGCCGAAGAAATCGACTCAAGGCATGGAGTAAGGGCGTCAAGGTATGCCGAGACGGTGAACTCCTCGACGACGTCCACCAGATCGATCAGGTGGTGATGCACGGCGCGTCGTTCGCCAGTTGTCGGCTTTGCCGTTCCGATGTCCATGCCTCGATAGACCTGCATCGAATCGACCGACACGATGTCAATGCCTGGTCTCGTCGATGCGACCGACATGGCAACCGATGATTTACCCGAGGCCGTCGGGCCAATAATGGCCAACCGGAACGGGAACGTGCTCAGAGGACCGCCACCGGGATACGGGTTCGGTGCGTCGCTTCTAGTGTCACCTCGATGAAACGGCCCTCGAGGTGGTGAGGGGCTGCCCTAGTGATCTCCACCGTGGCGTAGCTGCCCGCTCGGAGAGGACGGTCAGGGACAAAGTGCACCAACTTGTTCTGCCCAGTGCGACCAGAGAGCACCGAGGGGTCTTTTCTAGAAGGACCCTCAACAAGCACCTCCTCGATGCGACCCACCCGTGACTGATGACGATGCAGCGCAGATCGTTCGACCACCGCACGCAATCGGGCAAACCGCTCCCCGGCGACCGCCGGATCGATGTAGAGCGACTCCATCGTCGCAGCCTCGGTGCCTGGCCTCGGCGAGAAGAGGAAGGTGTAGGCGTAGTCGAATTCTGCAGCAGCGGCCACCTCGAGGGTTCGCTCGAAATCATCCTCGGACTCACCCGGGAAGCCAACGATGATGTCGGTGGACACCGCAAGATCAGGCAGCATCAGTCGAGCTTCTGCGAGGCGTTCGAGATATCGATCAGCGGTGTATCCGCGATGCATCGCTGCGAGCACGCGATCACTACCGGACTGAAGGGGGTAGTGCAAATGATCACACACCGCGTCGACCTCGGCCATGGCCTCGAAGGTGTCGGTTCGCATGTCCTTGGGATGTGGGCTGGTGAACCGCACACGACGGATCCCCTCAACGGCGCCCGCCGCCCGAAGAAGGTCGCTGAATAGCGGTCGAACCCGCACGTCGGAATCTCCATCGCGGCGAGCCGCCAACTGAATGTCGCGCCCATAGGAGTTCACGTTCTGTCCAAGCAGTGTGACCTCGCTCACCCCTTCGCCCGCGAAGCGAGTGATCTCTGCGATCACGTCGTCGAATGGACGGGAGATCTCCTCGCCTCGAACCGATGGAACTATGCAGAACGCGCAGTTGTTATCGCACCCGATCTGGATGGTGACCCACGCTGCGTAGGAGGTCTCACGACGCACAGGGAGCGCCGACGGGAAGAGAACCTGCTCATCCACCACGGCTGCATCAAAAATCTCTGTCACCGGCCCGGACTCGCGGGCTTGATGGAGCAGATCGACTGTTCGGTGCACGTTATGCG
Organism: Ilumatobacteraceae bacterium; assembly: GCA_040263235.1. Classification (GTDB taxonomy): domain Bacteria; phylum Actinomycetota; class Acidimicrobiia; order Acidimicrobiales; family Ilumatobacteraceae; genus Casp-actino5. The sequence continues at coordinate 10,223 of JBDQKN010000039.1, read as the reverse complement.
TCCCAAGAACCACATCGACCTGAGGCGCACGCTCGCGCACCCCTTCACGATCCTTCTGCGACAAGCACCCTGCCACCACGATCTGGCGGCCATCTCGCTTGTCTTTCCACGTCTTGAGATGGCCGAGGTTGCCGTAGAGGCGATTATCGGCGTTCTCACGAATGCAACAGGTGTTCACCACGACGACATCTGCATCTGCCTCGTCGATCGCTGGCACGAAACCATCCGCCTCGAGCAGACCCGCAATACGTTCCGAGTCGTGTTCGTTCATCTGGCACCCAAACGTGCGCACGACATAGCGACCGGACATGGAAGAGAGGCTACTCCCCGTGGCTCAAGCGATGCCGAGGCGCTCAAATTGTTCGATGGGCGCACCCACGTCGACCAAGGCCGAGCGCAGTCGCTCCAACACATCAGCATCCCGGCGGCGATCGTCGCCGACGAGATTCACCGTTCGCTCCTCGTCAACGGTGTGATGGAGATGGTGGTCGTCGATAGGCATTCCCATTGCCCAATACGGCAACTGATCGCCGGGGCCCCAGGGCTGGCGAATCACTGGCACACCGGTACCCGGATGCACCTCAAGGGTGGCTCGAGCATCTGGTCGCGGGAACCGATAGCCAGGAACAGCGTGGTGAATCGGCATCGACGACCAACGGTTCGACCACATTGCCAACGGGAAACCATCGCCGGTGGCAGATCGAGCAAAGGCCCATTCCGCATCGACGTAATGCACATGCCGTGACCAGTATCCCGCAAGCAGATGGTCTCTGATACTCGTGGCTGTTCCGTCAACGAGCCCACGCATCGAACGGCCGTCAACACGATGGCTAGGTGACACGCCGAACACATCGCAGATCGTTGCGTGAATATCGACCGTCGTCGTGAGCGCCGAGCACCGGCCGGCTGGCACACCGGGCCAACGCACCATCAGCGGAATCCTCGACATTTCAGGCCACAGTGGCGCGCCGGGTTTACCGAGGAGGTCCCGCTCGCCGAGATAAAGCCCATGATCGGTGCACAACATGAGGGCCACCCGCTTCCCAGTGGCCTCAAGTTCGTCAACGGCGTCGAGGATCCGACCAAACCAATGATCGATCATCGAGAGTCCGGATCCGTAGTTCGCTCGCAGGTGAGCCAACTCCCGCTCGGTCACGACTCCCCGAGCCACAGCATCGACTGCGTACGGCGGCCAGATGAGGCGGGGCCCCTCCCAATCGGGGTCGTAGCGCGAGGCCCACGGCTCCGGCGTGTCGAACGGCTCGTGCGGATCGAACTCGTCGACCACCAACAGAAACCGATCGTGATGGGGTGCATCACGTTTCAACCACTCAGCCGCTGAAGCCATGGTGCGAGGACCAGGAAAGTCAGCCTCGTCGCTAAACCAGGTTCTCGAGTCGTCGTACGCCCGGTGCACGGCGGCCGGCATCGCCGGTAGGGCCGGGGCCCCAATCGAACTCAGATCTGGCCGCGTTCGCCAGGGGTCGTTCTCTGACCCTCGCAGGTACTCCCATGCCGAGAAGTCGGTGTGGTAGTTCTCCCCGCCTGTCTCAAACAGGTGGGGATGGTCCGAGATGAGCACCGACGTCACGCCCTCCCGTCGAAGCTCAGCTGTCACCGCTTCCTCCCAGACTTCAATCGACCCCCATGGGCGCCAGAGGAAATCGAGGGCACCGACCATGAGGTCGTGGCGGGCCGGGATACACGGCAGAGAGCCAACATGATGATTGTCGAAGACCACCGAGGATGCGGCCAAACGATCGATCTGAGGGGTGTCGAACTCCGTGCCTCCCCACGCTGGGAGCAGATGCCGATTCAGACTGTCGAGGAGCACGACGACCACTCCGTCGATATCGGTTGCAGCCGCCATCAAGGACACGCTAACGACCCTGAGGTAGGCAACAGAGCGACGCCGCACACCATGGTCGGGTTGACTAGTGGGTATGGAAGCGGCTGAGTCCACCTTCGACCTCATCATCATCGGATCGGGGTCGGGTAATCACATCCCAGCAGACCTCGACGCCATGTCGATCGCGCTCGTTGAACGAGATGTATTCGGCGGCACCTGCCTCAATAAGGGATGTATCCCCTCCAAGATGTTCGTCCTGCCAGCCGACCGGGTGGTGGAGGCGGCTGAATCGATCCAGATCGGCGTCGAACTGAATCTGGGTGGAACCGACTGGGTCGGTATCCGCGATCGGATCTTCGGCCGAATCGACCCGATCGCAGCGAGCGGCCGCGGCTATCGCGCCGAGCGGTGCCCAAATGTCACCCTGTTTGAAGGAACGGCGAGATTTCTTCGTCAGCAAGAGCCGGGGCTCCACAGTCTCGACGTTGATGGTCAGCGAATCAGCGCCCCGCAGGTTCTCGTAGCGACCGGTTCGCGGCCGGTGATCCCACCGATTGCTGGCCTCGTAGAGACCGGTTTCCAGACCTCCGATGGAATCATGCGCCTCGACCAGCGGCCTGACCGACTCGGAATTATCGGCGGCGGCTATATCGCTGCCGAGATGGGGCACGTCTTTGCCGGACTCGGCTCACAGGTAACTCTTTTCAATCGATCCGACGTACTGCTTGGTCGTCAGGACCGAGAGATCGCCGAGCGGTTCACACAGGCCTTCGGCGAGCGTGTCAACCTCCAACTCAATCATCTCCCGTCGCGGGTGGAGCGGCGCGGCTCGTCAATCGTCGTTCATTGCGCAGGAGAACAGTTTGAATTCGATGAACTCCTTGTTGCCACGGGCCGCGAGCCAAACAGCGACCTGATCGATTGCGATGTCGTAGGGATCGACACACACCATCACGGAACCATTGTTGTCGACGAGCATCAGCGCACATCAGTTTCTGGAATCTGGGCAATCGGCGACGTTGCGAACGATGTACACCTCAAACATGTTGCCAATCGTGAAGCAGAGGTTGCGTTCTGGAATATCGCCCATCCCGACGATCTCCGGTCGACGGATCACGGTGCGATCCCAGCGGCGGTTTTCTCGCACCCCCAGGTAGCGACCGTGGGAATGACGGAGCAACAGGTCGTCGACGCTGGCATCGACCATGTCACCGGTCGCCGCGATTACGCAGGAACTGCCTACGGCTGGGCCCTCGGCGACGAAGTCGGATTCGCGAAGGTCATCGTCTCGCGCGAGACAGGACTCATACTTGGTGCTCACGTCCTCGGCGCACAGGCGTCAACGTTGATCCAGCCCTTGATCCAGGCGATGCACTTTGGCCAGACAGCGGCACGTGTGGCCCGCGAGGTGTACTACATACATCCTGCGTTAACCGAAGTTGTAGAGAACGCGCTGCTTGACGCAGTCGACCGCCTCTGACGACTCAGGACGAGAGGTAACCGGCGACGTCGATCAACACATCAGTCGCCCCGACCGCCTTCACACACACAAACCCATCCTCAAGCGGCACCACAGCCGAGTTCGCCACCGTCGCCCCCGCCACATAATTCACATTCGACACATTCGGCGCAACATCAGACGTCGACCCACACGGATACACCGACACAAACCCCGGCGCCTCCGTACCCGTCACCGTCACATTCAGCGCAACCGCCGACGCATCCACCGGCACACCAACCAACTCACCAGCCCGCGGCCCACCAATCACCCTCGCCCCAGCCACCCTGAACCGCGACACATCAACAACCTTCAAACCAGACACCCGAGAATCCACCACCCGCCCCGGCTCCACCGGCACAAATGACGGGTTCCAGCCGCTATCTCCTGGCTCAACGCCAGTCGTCGAAGTGACCCACTCAGAAAACGCAGACACTCTGGTGTAAAGGCCCGGGTACGAGGGCTCGGCACATCCCGAACCAAAGGAGACAACTCCGGCGAGGGTCGCTGACCACCTCGTTGGCACAACCGCCAGCGGCCCACCACTGTCTCCCGCGCACGAGTCGATCCCACCCGCAAGGTCCCCAGCACAAATCATCACCTCAACCTCGTAATCGGCATTCGCTCCACAGCTGACGGCAACCGGACCACTGACGTCAGCGACCACGACAGCCTCAAGCTGATCGGCGAAGTAATCCTCAGCGTTGGGGTCTGGACAGGAGTCGTCATCGGGGGAGGTCGCCGACCGGCAGCCCCAGCCAGACACGATGTACTCGGTGCCGGCCGCCGGAAGGGCCCCTTGCCACGAGGGGTTTGGAATGGCGATCGGGGCCACCGACACACTGAACAGGACGGGATCAACGAGCCGGATCAGAGCGATGTCGTTGCTGAAGTCCCCGGTGTACGAAGGATGGACGAAGAGCTGATCGACCGAGAGTCGATCTGAACTCCTGATCTCGCTGAGAACGGATACTCCGACCGCGATCTCAATCTCATTAGGGGCCATCTGAGTCCCGCTATTAACCACGCAATGCGCCGCCGTCACAATCCACTGCGCTGAGATAAGAGATCCGCCACAGAACTGGTCGAGGAAGCCATCGTTGGTGCCGTTTGAGAAGAGCAGCGCTGTCTGCCACGGCGTGGTGGTGACGGAAACCGGCTGGCCACCGACGATCAGCGATTCAACTGGATTGGGAGCCGAATTTGAGTCGTCTTGAGCGCTTGCCATCCCAGGCGTGCCAGCGAGGGCCAGTGCGACCACGATCAACAGCATCCGCATCAGCCGAGTATCGCAGGAGCACCACCCTGAGGGCCCCATCCCGGGTTATCGTCAGGGCATGCTCGCACTGCTACAAACATCGACCGGCTACCGAATTCTTGGCTTGCTCCACATCATCGCTGTGATCGGCGCCTTCGGCCCGGTCCTTCTTTACCCCGGATTGAAGAAGGCCGGAGAGACGAGAACTATCGCCCGGTTGCACATGGTGCTGACCCTGCCATCTCTGGTGTTGCTGTGGGTATTTGGTATGGGTATGGCTGGCGTTGGAGAACTGTCGATGTCATCACCGTGGTTGAGCATCTCCATCGTGATCTGGATTGCGCTGCTCGCCGTCTCGTGGTTACTGATTCGACCCGCTATCGCTGACGACTCGCCGTCAGCGATCTCGAAGATGGCGGCAGGTAGCGGAATCACGCACCTAGGTCTGGTCGTCGCCTTGATCCTGATGATCTGGAAACCAGGACTCTGAGCTGGCAGGTCGGCTCAACCAGTGCATCAGCTGAGCCGAACCCGCCAGAACGTCAGTCGATCTCTATCGGAGCGTCGTCAGCCTCGGAGAACTCGTCGGCCTCAACGTCGCCACGGAGACCCGAGGCCACCATCACCCGTTCGGTGACATCGACCATGATCTCCGCGTGTTCAGCGAGGAAGTTCTTCGCGTTCTCTCGGCCCTGACCGAGTTGTTCACCGTCGTAGGTGAACCACGCACCAGATTTCTTGATGATTCCGAAATCGACCGCCATGTCGAGGAGGCTCCCCTCACGGCTGATGCCCTTGCCGTACATGATGTCGAATTCGGCCTGACGGAATGGTGGCGAGACCTTGTTCTTCACCACCTTCACACGCGTGCGGTTACCCACCACCTCGGCACCATCTTTGAGAGATTCGATCCGTCGGATATCGAGCCTTACCGAGGAGTAAAACTTCAAGGCACGACCACCAGGGGTCGTCTCAGGCGATCCGAACATAACGCCAATCTTCTCGCGCAACTGGTTGATGAAGACGGCAATGGTGTTGGTCTTATGAAGGTTTCCGGTGATCTTGCGAAGCGCTTGGCTCATCAATCGAGCCTGAAGACCAACATGGCTGTCACCCATCTCGCCTTCGATTTCGGCGCGAGGCGTGAGGGCAGCCACTGAGTCGATAACGATCACATCGACTGCGCCGGATCGAACCAACATGTCGGCGATTTCAAGGGCCTGCTCACCGGTGTCGGGTTGGGAGATCAGCAACTCATCGATGTCGACGCCTATCGCACGGGCGTAGAGCGGATCCATTGCGTGCTCAGCGTCGATGTATGCACACACACCGCCATTACGTTGCGCCTCGGCAACGACGTGCATGGCCAAGGTCGACTTACCCGACGACTCGGGACCGTAGATCTCGGTGATTCGGCCACGCGGCAGACCACCGATACCCAATGCGAGATCGAGGGAGAGCGCCCCGGTCGAGATGGACTCGATTGGGACTGTTCCCTTCTCGCCCATCTTCATGATCGAGCCCTTGCCGAACTGCTTGTCGATTTGGGCGAGGGCCATGTCGAGGGCCTTGTCTCGGTCGTTACTCATCGTTGCTCCTTGACTGTCGGTTTGTCGGGGTCGGTGACCCGAGCCGCTGTGGTGCCGGCGAACTTAGAGGGGGGGTGTAACACCCACTCGAAGATCACATGTCCACCTCATGCGCTGGCGAACGACAGGAGCGTAATTCACCGAACAGATGTTCGCAAGCACCTGCTCGTGTTCGATTGGCGATCAGAGATCGGCGTCGCGCCGCCCGGCCATCTCGTCGGCCTCCGGCTTGCGCATGAACAGGTCAATTGCCTGCCACAGCGTGAACGAGGTCGGGTACCAGAGCGCGGGACCGAATACCGCTAGCGCCCCGATGACAATGATCAACGGCAGAAACGGAATGTCGGGAAGGGTGATGAGAACTGCGACCAAAATCGCAACAAGAATCGAGAAGAACGTGAGGATGATGTTCGCGGTTGTGGCACCGAGCTCAAACGCTTCGTCACCACGCCGCCACGAGTGGCGACACTGCTGGCAGCGGTCAAGTCGCTTGAACCACCCGACGAAGTAGGCACGCCGATCTCCGCACCACGGGCACCGCCGCGTCAGACCTCTTCCAAGCAATACCCAGAAGCCTGGAAAGGTTTCAAAGGCCTGAGCAACATCGCCATCGGAGGGGCAGCAACCTGGCTCCGTATTGTCCGTACTTTCTCCCACGGTCGCAGACTAGCGGCCCCGGTGCCACACTGTGACCGTGCAACGGAGCTTCTCGGCGGTCCTCCTACTCGTGGCCGGCGTGGCATTCGGTATTGCTACCGGTGGATGGTGGCTCCAACGTGCCGTATTCTCGCCGAGCCCCTCCCCTGGGATCGCCGAAGCGATCCTCGACGACTCGGCAATCAGGCTTGAGCTCGAAGCCGTCATAGCGGCCAGAACCTCCTCACAGCTCGAGACGACACCTGACCAACTCGTTGCCTTCCTCGAGGAGCAGGTCATGACCACACGAGGAGGCGCCGTCGAACTCGCGGCCTTCATCCAACGGGCTCACCTCAGGGTCATTGGATCAAATGACGACCTGGTCGTCATGGTCCCGAGCGAACTCGTGCGAATCGTGCGAGACGAGCGCGCCTATGACGCCCCGGCGGCCACAATCCCCATCCCGGTCATTGGCACACTCAGCACGACGAGGACGGCGATGCGATGGACGATGCTCGGATCGGTAGTGATCGGCTTGATTGCCCTTGCGCTAGGAGTCGTTCTCCGCCCCTATCGATCTGATCTCATCAGAGCTCTCGGCGAACTCTTCCTTGCCGTGGCAGCTTCGCTCGTCGTCATCGGATGGGCCCTGCCCACGTTCGTCATTCCAGCGATTGACACGAGCACCTGGACGGGTATCGCACCCGCGTTGGCGGGCAGATCGCTGCCGGTCGTCCTGTCAGCCGCGATCCTGCTGGTTGGAACCGGACTTGCACTACTGGTTGCTTCGGTGAACAGTGAACGCCGAGGAAGCCGCGGCTCCAGTTCGAATCTGCGTTCGTATCGCGATCAGCGTCGTTGGTCCTGAGCTCCCTCAGGAGGTCAGTTCATCAGCGAACTCTGCGAACACATCGGCATAGCGCATCGAGTCCGCCTCATCGTGCATGACGGAAATGAGCCACTGCTCATCAAGGCCTGGCGGTAGCAACACCCCGCGATTGATGCCGTGAATCCACTGTGCGAACGCAAGATCGAAGTCGGTCGCCTTGTAGTCGCGATAGTTGCGCACCGGCGTGGTCGACCAAGTGATGCAGCCCTTGGCACCAAATTGAACCGTGTGAGCCGGCACTCCGGTCCGTTCGATGATTCGCTGGCATTCGTCCACAAGAGCAGTGTTTCGTTCGACGGTTGCAGCCACCGTGTCACGGGTGCACGCCTCAGTCAGGGTGGCCTTGACGGCCGCCATCACCAGGGGGTTGCCGTTGTAGGTTCCGAGGTGGAGCACAGTTCCATCGGTGATCAGGTTCATGTACTCGGCCTTACCGCCGAACGCACCCACGGGAAATCCGCCCCCGATCGACTTCGCCAATGTGATCAGATCGGGACGAACGCCAAGCTGGTTGGTCGCGCCGCCATACCCAGCGGTGATCCCAGTCTTGACCTCATCGAAGATCAGTAGCGTTCCGTGACGTTCGGTGATCTCACGCACTGCCTCGAGATATCCCGGATCCGGAAGGCAAATTCCGATGTTCTCCATCACTGGTTCAACGATGAAACAGGCAACGTCTCCGCCAGACAAGGCCCTATCGAGGGCGTCTGGGTCGTTGAACGGAATGACGATCACGTCATTGATGACACCATGGGGAATCCCCTTGGACTGCGGGACAGAATGTGGACGATCAGCCGGGCCGGCCAAGTCGAGAGGTGGCTTATTCGAGATCATCACCTCGTCGTGATGGCCGTGATACCCGCCTTCAACCTTGACGATTCGGTCGCGGCCGGTGACGCCACGAGCGAGTCGAATCGCATCCATCGTGGCCTCTGTGCCGGAGTTGGTCGGCCTCCACAAGGGGAATCCGTAGCGTTCAGCAAGGATCTCCCCTACCTCGCCATTGAGTTCGCAGGGCGTGACGTACAGCGTTCCCGAGTCGAGTTGTTCGCTGACCGCCCGCCGAACGGCAGGGTTCATATGGCCAGCAAACAGCGCCCCAAATCCCATGTCGTAGTCGACGTAGACATTGCCGTCGACGTCGGTCATTCGGCTACCGGCAGCACTCGACACGACTATGGGATGAGGGTCATACGCCTGAAAACTCGATGGCACTCCGGCAGGCATCACCTTGCGGGTACGTTCCGTGGCCCTTTGCGACCCCATGGTTCGCTCGGCGTAGCGGGCCACCTCGCGCTCGGTGATCTCCTTCGCCTTGGCCACCAGCCCGGCGTGTTCGGTCGTCGGCATGATCAGTCCTTGGTGCGTATGTTGCAGATCGTGTCAACCTGCGAGATGTCCGGCGGACACCGTTGAGTAACCGACGCTAGCAGCGCCAGTCATCCCTGCCGGCGAGACGTTCCAACCCGATCAGCTGCGAGGGACCTTCGACCATGGCAGGTCTTTGTCGACCCGTGGTTCACCCGGGAGACCGAGGACCTGCTCACCGATGATGTTCTTCAGAATCTCTGAGGTGCCACCCTCAATCGAATTCGCCCGCACCCGAAGGAACGCGTACTGCGCACTCTTATTTGACCCAGTGGCATCAAGCTCGGTCGGCCGTCGGAACGTGTAGTCGTATCCAACGAGACCCTGGGCCCCCATCAGATCGATACAGAAGTCGTAAAGCTCCTTATTGAGGTTGGCGAACTCGAGCTTGGCCACCGACCCTTCAGGCCCCGGATTGCCCACCTTGGCTGCTTCGGCAGCTCGCATATTCGTCAGGCGACCAACCTCTGCGCGCACCCACAACTGCATAAGCCGATCACGACGCACCGCCGATCGCTCGCCCTCATCGAGCTCATTCCAGATCCGCACGGCGTCGTTGGCCGCAGCACCCTTCTGTGGCTTTCCACCTCCGGCAGAGCCACCGCCAATGGCAGTCCTTTCGTTCATGAGCGTCGTCAGGGAAGCCCGCCACCCTTCGCCGACGGCGCCGATCCGCTGCTCATCGGGAATACGCGCATCGGTGAGGTAGACCTCGTTGAACTCGGCTTCACCGGTGATCTGGCGAAGCGGACGAACCTCCACTCCATCGGAACGCATGTCGACGGCGAAGTAAGTCATCCCCGTGGGCTTGGGTGCTGCATGGTCGGGTCTGGTGACGAGCATGCCCCAATCTGCAAGGTGAGCAAGCGTGTTCCAAACCTTCTGGCCGTTCACCACCCACTCATCGCCGTCACGAACAGCCCTCGCCGCAAGTCCAGCGAAATCAGAGCCCGCTCCGGGCTCAGAAAAGAGCTGGCACCACTTTTCCTCACCAGTGAACATCGGACGGAGAAAGCGATGTTTCTGTTCGAAAATATGCTGAAACTCGATCGCTCCAATCCGATCGCCTGCGCGTACAAATTCCGACATTTGGCCGCAACGGGCAATGTACACGGTGCCATCTACTTTTTTATTCG
>JBDQKN010000038.1:0-12158 GCA_040263235.1 Ilumatobacteraceae bacterium | reverse complement strand
CTATCGAGCGGCCGTGTGCTCTTTGTCGGCGATGCCGCAGCAGCGACCGATGTGCTCACCGGGGAAGGCATTGGCCAAGCCCTGTTGACTGGCCGATTGGCGGCTGAGGCAATTATTTCCCACTCAGACCCAGCGACGCGCGCCGCCAACTACGAACAAGCGGTCAACGGCCATCTGGTGGCCGATCACCGAATGTCGAAGCGACTCAGCACTGTTCTTGCGTCGCGGCGTGGAGCCGAGGTTGCTCTCGGCATCGTCGAACGCAGCGGGAGCTGGGGCCGCCGACATTTCGCTCGGTGGATGTTCGAAGATGAGCCCCGAGCGATCGCCGTGACGCCGTCACGATGGCATCGGAAACTCTTCAGACAGCCCGGTGTTTGGCGAGGCCGAGAACTCCTCGCCGCTGATTCCGACTGACACGAGGTGGTATGTCACGATCGGGCAATGGACAATGCTCGATTGGTTGGAATTCGCGAGACGGACCTGAACGATGACCAGCGTCCACTCTGGGATGCAGTTACCTCGGGGCCCCGTGGGGCGGCGCCGTGGATGGTGGCCGATGGGGTTCTGGCCGGCCCGTTCAATGCATGGCTGCACGTTCCGGATCTCGGTTCCCACATGGCCGCTGCCGGCGAGCGCCTCAGATTCGGCTCGCTTCTCGATCCAATTATTCGAGAACTGGTGATTCTGACGGTCGGTGCGCATTGGAAAAGCGAATTCGAGTTCTGGGCGCATTCCGGCATTGGGCGAACGGCAGGGATGACAGAGACCCTGATCGAGGCGATCGCCACCGGCGATACGTCCGCAGTGACCGCCGAGACCGGTGAGGTCGGGCGGGCCGCCCACCGCTTCACCTTGTCGATGTTGACCGACGGTCATCCCAGTACCAATGAAGTTTCAGCGCTTCGATCTCTACTCGGTGATCCGGCATCGGTAGAACTCGTTGTCCTCGCTGGGTACTACTGCACGGTCTCGTTCACGCTGAATTCTTTTGATGTTGAACTCCCACGGGGTGTTGAGCCCCGTTGGACTCAACACTGACCACCCTGTGCAGGCGGCTACGGTCCCGGTCTATGAGTGATCTCCTCGACCTCTCCTCTCGCATCATCGACAGCGGCGAGACTGATCAGCCGGTCAACCGTGTAACAAACGAACTCTCCGAGCTCGACGAGGGCGTCGCCATCGTAGAGAGTTTCAGTCATTCGGTCGTCGTCGACACCGGTGACGGGCTCATCGCATTTGATGCGTCAGGCGGCAGATCGGGCCGCGATGTTGCCGCGGCGATCGCAGCGTGGTCACCCGAGCCTGTTCGGCACCTTGTCTACACACATGGGCACTCCGACCACGTGGGCGGCAGTCGGGAGTTTGCCGCCAGATGGGGTTCCCCCTTGGTGGTCGGTCATCGCCGGGTCGCCGAGCGACTGGCGAGATACCGGGCAACCAATGACTGGAACATCCGCATCAATGTCAGACAGTTCGGAGGCATCGCGGCTGACCTGCAACTCGGCATGTCACCTGAGGAGGACTCCTCCCCTGCTGGCGATGGTTCAACCTGGTCGAGTTTCATTCCGACGGGAACCCTCGAGCCCGAGCTGGTCGTGGACGATCATCATCAGCTGACCATCGGCGATACAGCCATCGAGCTCATTCACGATCGGGGCGAGACCGACGACCATCTCTGGGCTTGGCTTCCAGAGCGGCGTGCTGTGGTCACTGGAGACTTCCTCATCTGGAACTTCCCCAACGCTGGCAACCCGCAGAAGGTTCAGCGGTACCCGGGGGAATGGGCCGCTGCGCTCCGATCGATGGCGGCCCGGGAGCCCGAGCTTCTGCTTCCCGCTCACGGTCTGCCGATTGTTGGGCGGGACCGTATCGCTCGGGTCCTCGACGAAGTCGCCGGGGCTCTCGAAGGTCTGGTAACCCAAGTAGTCAATGCAATGAATGCGGGGGCAACCCTGAACGACATCGTTCATTCTGTTGCCGTTGATGCAGACACCCTGGCGAAGCCCTACTTGCGACCCCTCTACGATGAGCCCGAGTTCGTCATCAGGAACATCTGGCGACTGTACGGCGGGTGGTGGGACGGCGCGGCCAGCCGACTGAAGCCGGCGCGCGATGTAGACCTAGCGAGCGCCATCGCAGAGTTGGCTGGTGGCCCGAGTGTGCTGATGGCAACCGCCGAGCAACGTGTCGCCGATGGAGATATGCGGGTTGCCTGCCACCTAGCCGACCTTGCTGGCTGGTCGGCGCCGGACGATCCCGAGATCCACTCGCGGCGAGCTGAGATCTATCTTCGCCGGCGCAAGGTGGAGACGTCATTGATGTCGAAAGGAATATTTGCTGCAGCTGCCCGGGAATCGACCGCGGTGGTAGACGCAGCATCAACCTCCCAGGCCGACGAGCACCAAGGCTGACAGCGCAAGTCCCACGCCTATCGCCTGTATCCGGCCTAGGCGTTCACGGTCGACCATCATCGCAAGGGCGACGGTTGATGCAGGGTAGAGCGACACCACGGCAGCGGTGACTGAGAGGAGCCCGTCCCGCACTGCGACCAGATAGACGATGTTGGCGACCAGCACTGCGAGGCCGGCTGAGATAGCCCAATAAAAGCCGGCGCGTCCGCGAAGTCCAACTGGATCGAACCCTCGTCGGCGCAGGACGAGGTAGACGATGAGTACCGCCGGCAGTGCACACATCCGCGCTGCGAGCAATGGCCACCAACCGCTGTCCTCACCGGCGCGTTCCAAGCCAATAAACCACAGTCCGAATGATCCGCCAGCCGCGATCGACAGTACGAGTTGGCGTCTCGAGACAGAGCGTTCACCATCTGCTGATGTCGCGCTGATCAACGCCACAGACGCAACAGCAAGTGCAATGCCGATCAAGGTGACCGTTCCCGGCCGCTCGCCGATGGAGAGCCCAACAAGCACCGGGATGACCGCTGAGGTCGTTCCGGTGATGGGCGACGCGATACTCATTGAACCCGAGGCAAGGGCGGCGTAGAACGCGGTGACACCTATCGTTCCCCCCAAGCCGGCAAGGGCACCCCAGAGGACCGCCGTCCACGACCATGCGGACGGGACGATGGCCACACCAAGTGCATAGACCACGATCATCATGAACTCCATGAGGAGCGTCACGCGAAGGGCCGGCATCAGCCGCGCCGCGCGCCCACCCATGTAGTCCGACCAGCCGTAGAGGATTGCCGACAGTACGGATAACGCCAAGACCACCTTCAGGGTGTAGCACCTCAGCGCCCTAAACACCCGGTTGCTCAGTAGCCAATGGATACGACGACAGGTCCTGTGGCCTACACTGACCCACTGTGACTGAGCCTGTCATCGGCAGAACACTCGCCGACTCAATCCCCCATTGGCCCGAGCCGGCAACAGCACCTGCCGGCTCACCAAATGTGCTCGTCGTACTCCTCGACGACGTCGGGTTCAGCGACTTTGGGTGTTACGGCAGCGAGGTCGATACTCCCACTATCGACTCACTTGCCGATGAAGGACTCCGATTCACCGGGTTTCACACGACGGCGATGTGTTCCACCACACGGGCCAGCCTTCTCACCGGCCACAACCATCACCGGGTAGGGATGGGGTGCCTTGCCAACTTCGACTCAGGTTTCCCGGGATATCGAGGGAAACTTGATCCAACGATTCCAACCATCTCGGAGGTTCTCCGACCGCACGGGTACCGCAACTACATGGTCGGAAAGTGGCACGTCGTACGACTCACCGAAACCGGGCCGAGTGGACCGTTCGACGGGTGGCCCCTCAGCCGAGGATTCGACCGCTACTACGGGTTCCTCGATGCCGAGACCGATCAGTACACGCCAGAGTTGATCCGCGACAACAGCCACGTCGATGCCCCGGGAACGTGGGCGACCGGATATCACCTCACTGAAGACCTCGCCGACAAGGCAATCGAGTTTCTCGCCGGTCATCACGTTGGAGCGCCCACCACCCCGTGGTTCATGCTCTTTGCGCCTGGAGCGTGCCATGCCCCGCATCAGGCACCACGCGACCTGATCGACAAGTACGACGAGGTGTTTGCAAAGGGCTGGGACCGAACCCGGTCCGACCGGCTCCAACGCCAAATCGCTGAGGGCATCGTTCCCGAAGGAACTGAGCTGCCCCCTCGAAACGACTGGGTGCAAGCCTGGGACGATCACAGCGAGGATGAGCGCCGCGTCTTCTCTCGACTCGCAGCCGCCTACGCCGCCATGCTCGAACACACCGATATCCATCTCGGCCGGATCGTTGACTTTCTCGAGCGCTCAGGGATGCGCGAGAACACAGTGATCATGGTGCTGTCTGACAACGGAGCCAGCCAGGAAGGCGGCCCAGCCGGATTCATCAACGCGATGGGTCCATACAACGGGATCAATGAGTCAATCGAGGACAAGCTCGCTGCACTGGACTCGATCGGCGGCCCTGACAGCCACTCGAATTTCCCGTGGGGTTGGTCGATGGCATCGAACACCCCACTGCGTCGCTACAAACAGAACACACACGGTGGCGGGGTCCGAGACCCTCTGGTCGTCTCGTGGCCGGGTCGAATCAAGCCGGCGGGATCGCTGCGCCATCAGTTCTGTCATGCGAGTGATCTCGCTCCGACCATCTGTGAACTCATCGGCCTTGAGCCCGCGATGCCCTTTGGAGGCGTCAGTTTTGCCAATGCGATTGCCGATGGACATGCCGAGACCGCCAAACGAACCCAGTACTTCGAAATGTTCGGCCACCGAGGTCTCTGGTCGGAGGGAATGAAGGCTGTCGCCTTTCACGCGCCGGGAACACCATTTGAAAATGACCAGTGGGAGCTCTACGACCTGAATTCAGATTTCAACGAGACGCACGACCTCGCGACAGAACGACCCGAGCAACTCGCCCAGATGATCGACCAATGGTGGAGCGAAGCTGAATCAAACTGCGTCCTGCCTCTCGATGATCGATTCGCAGAGCGGTTTGCAGAGAACGCGAACCGTCACCTCGGCGATCGTCGACACTTCACCTTCTGGCGCGGCGTCGGACACGTTCCCACCGATGTTGCTCCCGACCTACGGAGTCGTTCGTATCGCATCACAGCCCACGTCGACTACCACGAAGGAGATGAAGGAGTACTCGTAGCCCATGGTGATCCGACCACGGGCTACTCGTTGTTCGTCAGGAATGGGCGTCTCGTCCACGATCTCAACATCGGCGGTTCACACCAACTTGTCGAATCAGATCGATCAATCCCTGCCAATACTCGGACACTTGGCTTCGAGATGATTCGCCACCATCAGGGCTTCGGGAACCGTCGACGTGGTTCGGGGACCCTGCTGATCGATGGCACACCAGCGGGAACAATGTCGACGGAGAACATCTTCTGGCTCCTCGTCTCATGGTCAGGACTCGATATCGGGTTCGATCGAGGCTCAACGGTGAGCGACTACCGGGGTCGAGGGTTCGTCGATCTCTTTGAGTACTCAGGGATCCTTGACCGCGTCGAATTCGAATTGACTGATGACCAGGACCTCGACTTCGGTGCTGCCGGGACGGTTGAGCTCAGTCGGGAGTAAGGCTCGGCAACCTCAACGTGCGCCCGGGGACACGTACACCGTGAACCGGTCATCACGGGCGAACCCAACAAGTCGGAGGCCTGCTGCCGCGGCCGCATCAACAGCGAGAGAAGTTGGCGCAGACATGGCAACCGCTGTGCTGAAGCCTGCTGCGCATGCCCGCTGGACTATGTCGAATCCAGCACGACCACTGACTACGAGCGTCCATCCAGCGGCCGGCAGCAACTTTGAGCGGTGAAGGCGCCCAACCACCTTGTCAACGGCGTTCTGACGGGCAACATCTTCCACCGTCTCAACGACCCGACCGAACGGGTCGACAGCTGCTGCGGCATGTGAACCCCCGGTGAGGGCGAAGACCTCCTGCCCCGAACGTAACGACCCCGCAGATGCAGCGATGACGTCATCATGGGGAGCCGCCGATGCGTCCACCCGGGGAACGCTCGCCACCAACGCAGCCACGTCGGCCTCTGACGCTCTGTCGATTGATGACCTTGAGAGGATGCTGCTGGCCGAGGCAGAGCCAGGGAGCCGACCGGTGGCTATCGCCACGATGGTCGTTGGGCCGCGCTCGATGATCTCGACCGTCGGCACCAGATCCGAACCGATTAGCCCTTCTGCGATGCAGTATCCGATTGCCATGGACTCAAGATCGTCGGGGATGCACATCGTGGTGACGAGCACCGTGCCATCGACCTCAATGGCCACTGGGTGCTCAACGACTAGCCACTCCTCGCTTCGGACCGACCAGCCACCGGTGTGGCGATCAGCACCATGGCGTCGGGCTCGGCCGTTCAGCGGGCGGGTCGTCACGGATGCCATTGTGGCAGGCGAAGGCTTGACGCCCAGCACCCATGATCAGCCGTAACTGCGCCCAAGCCCCGCTGTGGCATCGGTTTGAACGCCATACGGCGGAATTGGGTATCGCAAACCGTTGCGGCTGAGCGACTCAAGGCCGTCAATCACCCCCGGAAGGTACCGAGGTGGAATCGCCATGAGCAGCTCGTCCTCCATCACCCCGCCGTACCGACGCTCAGCGAAGCAGGGAATCGACAGGCTCGGCTCGCCCGTTGCCAAGGCACGACCCCACGAGTCAGCACAGGACGACTCCCCCACACATCCCCAATCGAGCTTGCGATACCCGAGCCACTGGAGCCCATTGATGAACAAGATCATCTGCGCCGGCGTTGCGTAGATCAGGCAGATATCCGGAGGGTCGAGCCGGCCAGAGGCCAAAGGCGACACAGCCATTGCTTCAAACATTCCGAATGGAACGGTCGTCATGGCGTGCTGGTGCGCCGATGCGTCTTCGAGGCTTGAAAACCACACTCCGTTCATTCGGCTGCCCGATAGCCAGTCGGAATCGCGGGGATGCAATCCAATGACGGTGGCGCACTGGTCGCCCACGAGGTCCTCGACGGTGATTCCGACAGTCCAACCCAACCGACTCGCCTGTCCAACGATCTGATCGGTGGTGTGGATTGCGTTCGGTCGGCGGATCTTCTCAATGGACTCCATCTCGGCACGGGTCGCAAACATCTTCATGCCGATTGGCGTTGTACGCAGGCGAAGCAACCGCTGGAGATCATCGACAATCCGAGCCCAGTCGAACCGATCCCCTACGGTCACTCGAACATCATCGGTAGCAGCCATGATCGTCCCCTTCACTGGCCCAGCGATGCACCGGGCATAGATCTGCGACACCATGGTGACATGGCATGGCAGCCGAGGGTGCACTGGGACTGGCTCGTGGCCGAGGCAGCGCTGTCTCCGGGTGAGCGCGATTTCGTCACCACACACAGTTGCGGAACATGCGGGACATGGCTTGTCCGGCGTGTTGCAGGACAGCCCGGAACAATCCGACTTCACCAGGATGACAATGACCCTGCTGCCGGTGCGCGTCTTGCGTCTCGAGACCCTGACCTCGAACTCCTTCGGTGGTCGATTGAGGGCGGAACTATCCATGTCAGGTGCCGTTGTGGTTGGCCGCACCAACTCGACTCCCCCGTCGAGTGGTAACTACTAGGCGGCAGGCCTCATGCGCTGAAGAAGGTCCCGGATGGGGTCCGTGGCAAATCTGATGCTCTGATCCGCACACCCGTACGGAATGAAGAGGCGCTCGCCCAGGCTGACCGCTCCACAGCTGTAGACAACATTGGGCACATAGCCGTCACGCTCAGAATCATCGGGCGAAGTCAAGGGTTCGTCAAGGATACCAATCACGAGGCCCGGGTGAGCCAAGTCAAGGAGCATCGCCCCAAGGGTGTAGGTCCGAAGCGGGCCAACCGAATGGGTGAGGACCAGCCACCCTTCATCAAGTTCGATTGGGCTTCCTGCATTCCCCGACTGGGTCAGTTCCCACGGGAAACTCGGTATGTGAATGGGGCTGCACTCCTCCCAGCAGCCGAGATCAGTGCTGGATGCGACCGACAAGGTCTCGTTATCTGGACGGACAAGGGCGTGATACCGCCCCCCGATTCGCCGCGGAAAGAGTGCAATTCGCGCCCATCTGTCATCGCCCCTCATCGAATCCTCGACATGCCGACATCACGGCCGAACCCTAGAACTGACGTGAAATGAACTGGGGGTACATCTGTCCCAGGTTGTTGGGCCTTACTCAGCCGCCTGAATCGCTGCCAGCGCTTCATCAGCCACCTGTCGGGCGAGTTCGCGCATCTCGTCATCGGTTCTGTCTTGAATCGGATGTGCAACGAAACATCGGGCCACGTCGGCAAATCCGAGTGCGTTTGCCTGCGCCTGTGCACCCGACTCAAACTCTGACGACGCGATGAACACACCGGGGACTCCGCGAGCTTCAAGATCGACGATGTCGTGCACACTGCACGACGTGCAGCTACCTCAATCAGCAAGTGCTTCGATCACGAGGGTGCACTGAGTGGCAATCTCGTGCCGAAGGTCGACAGGCGCCGGCTTCGTGAACGTCGGTTTGCGATACCGGCGCACGGTTGCGCCACGTTCGGTGATCAACCGTTCCAACTCATCGAGGAACACGTCGCCACGAGGCTTGGAAATATCGAGCAGTCCAACAACCTGTCCATCTAATGAACCCGGGCGGTCGAGACGCGTCCTCGTCGCCGGCAGGCGCTCTGCGGTTGGGTCCAACACGATCGTCATCGCCGCCACCCTAGTCAACGGCGACGAATCATCGTCGCACGACCATGGTCACAGGGTCACTCCCCGTTCCACCGTTGACCCAACCGCCAATCATGGTGGAGAAGAATCCGGCTCCCCCTCCCGCATGTGCAAGGAGGATCCCATCGGGTCGAAACTTCGGAATGGCCGGGTTCCCCGCCATGACTTCCGGTAGCCCCTCAGCGATGCCGTGTGCCCCGCGAACCATGTCAGAGCCGGGTCGTTGCGTCATCTCGTGGAGCGCGGCGAGTGTGCGCTCTCGATCCCATCCTGCGTCGCGGAGGATCCGAGCATGGTCGGGGGCGATAACGAGCACCACGTCGAATGCGAGCGCAAGTTTCGGATGGTGCATCCCCTGAAGCGCCGCCGCAAGCGTGGCGATGAGCTCCTCTGGTGTCCGAGCTAGTTGATCGACGATGCACTTTGGCCCCTCACCAGCGAAGACCGTGACCGCGTCGACTCCCGGCGAGACTCCACGCGAAACCGATAGCGGTGTGAATGGTGACCCGGCCTCGTCCTCAGCGAAACAAAAGGAGAGTTTGCCCGGATTGCCATGTGTGGCGCGATCCACCTCTCCGGGCCGACCGCCGCCGACATTGCGTATTGTCAATTGCACCGCTCGCCCGATCGTCATGTTCGCTCGGGAGCCCTGTCCGAAAACATTCACTCCTGAATTGAGACCGATAGCGCGTGCCCCGGGGCCGTTGCAGATGATGACTGGGCCCACACCCATCGTGGTGCAGAGCACCCCATGCATGTTGAAGGTGTCGGTGCACGCTGCCTCTAGCGCAGCAATGACCCATGGCAGATACTCCGGAAGGCAACCAGCCATCACCGCATTCACGGCAATCTTCTCGATAGTGAGTTCAGCCAGGTCGGGGGGCGCGAGTGCAACCACCTCGTCGGGCGCCCGCGAGGTGCCCTCGAGCATCGCAAGCACCCGTTCAATAGTGGGAGGGACAACGGGAAGTCCATCGGTCCAACCTCGAACGAACATCGCCTCGAAAGGGTCCTCACTACGTGCAAACTCGACATGCCGCGAAGCGATTGGCGACCCCGAAAAGCGAGCTCGAAGTTGATCGACGAGATCCGGATCGACGCTCATCGAACCACACCCCGGACGCATCACCGGAAGATCAGTTCCGAGTGCCTCGAGCCCGGTCATTCGCTGCCAGTCATCTCTGGACCAGCCGACGGTCCGTTCCACCTCAACGCCGTCAACCACACGTATCAGGGTCGGCACCGTTTCAATGTCGTGATGCCAAGACAGCGCGAGGTCAGCATCATGAACAGCGCCAACACCAGCGGGGAACTCTGGGTCATCTTGGGTGTAGACGGTGAGAGTCTCGTTCGAGGCGATCAACCCGAGAAGCGGAGCTGTCATGCGACATGTCTCACATTCGGCCTTCATCACAACGACAAGGCCGTCAGGCAATTGCGGCACGATGGTCGGATCATCCGTCAGGAGACTCATGAGAGAACGGTACCCTGCGCGGTGGAGGTGTCAGAGCGCCTGGTGGGCTCCGCCGTCTTCAACACGGTCGGGACGGATGACCTTCGTCCGGCGGGTTCGATTCCCGTCCACCTCCGCTGATCAAAAAGCACGCCCGCGCACGCGCCGATCCCCCACTCGGCCCGTCAAGCCTGCGGCATCCAGGCATTCGGCCAACGGCACCGCATGTTTACGGGTGATACCAAGTTGACTACGTAGCTCTGAGATGGTGAAGCCATTCGGCTCGACATTCCACAGTTCAGTGAGGGTCGGCCGAAGCCCGTCGAGGACCTCACGGTGAAACGCAATGTTGTCATGGGCAAAAAACACACCGAGACGAATCAGGCGTGCAACAACGCCACGATCGGATTCGATGATCGCTGAGGGCGTCACCCCCTCGGAACGAACTCGGTCGACCACTGGATGGTCAAGGGCAGGGTCACGACTACCGAGCCGGGCTTCTCCATGTTCCACTACCACTCCATCGAACCGAGCAATGAGCAGGCGTTCGGGTTCAGTGAGCACGGCTGTAGAGACGGCTCCCAGGGCAAGTCGTGCGTGAAGTTCGGCGGTAGTAGCCGCAACCACCGACCCTGCAGCCACCCATCCGGGCACCACCTCGTCAACTGCCTCTCCGACCAACTTGGCGGCCTCCGACGACCGAAGCCAGCCATGGCCGACCAGAATCTTTTCGCGTGAACCGTCGGGCTTTGACCGAGACGGACGGGAAACCGGAGCAACGTCGAGCACTTCCACCGAAGCGATCGCTCGACCGGACCCAATACTGCGAACCACGAATCGGTCAGTGGGCCTCAGCGGCAACGGTTCGTCGAACCGGACCCTCACCAGATCGAGACTTCCCCCAACAGGACGAAACGAGGCATGCCGACGAGCACCGGCTAGGTGGATCTCGGCTCGATCGGGAAACGACCCCTCATCAAAACGGACCAATCGACCGTCGATGATCGTCGTTGACACCCAGCGGTCTGGTTCGGTCAGCACGTCACCCCGGTTGACGCTCTCCACCTCGATGCCGGTGAGGTTGACGGCACATCGCGCGGTCGCCGACACCGATTCGACATCGGACCCATTGCGCTGTAGTTGGCGAACCGTGACCGCCCGACCTCGAAGCTGTACACGTTGCCCTCGAACCAATCGGCCGCTATCGAGGGTTCCGGTTACCACAGTGCCCGCACCCGCAACATGGAAGCTGCGGTCAATCACCATTCGGGCAGGACGGTCACGAGGTGCGTCACTTTGGCTATCAGCAAGGCGAGAGGTCTCTGCCAGCGCAGCGATGAGGTCGTCGAGGCCCACTCCTGAAATCGAGGATGTTCGCACGATGTTCGTCCAGCGAACGTTCGAACCATCGAGCGCAACGGATATCTCAACCTCGGCTTCAGAGGCTCGCTGTTCGTCAACGAGATCGCATCTCGTCAAGGCCACTACCCCCACGGGAACATTGGCACCATCTAGCACACGAAGATGTTCAAACGTCTGAGTACGCGGCCCCTCGACTGCATCGATGACCAGTAAGGCGACGGTTGCGTGGGCCGCCCCCGCAATCATCGTTCTCAGTAGGTCCTCGTGTCCTGGAACGTCGACGATGTCTAGGAGCGTGCCATCGGGAGCAGAAACGTGTGCAAACCCAAGATCGAGGGTGAGACCGCGCGCCTGTTCTTCCTGATATCGGTCAGGGTCGATCCCGGTGATCGCCCGGATGAGGGCGCTCTTCCCGTGGTCGACGTGCCCAGCGGTGGCGATCACCGCCATCTCATCAATTAGTCTGTTGGTGGCCGGCATTTTGATTATGAATATCAGTCTGATTTCGGTCAGTCAGCGGCGCAGCGAGATAGGGCTGCTCAAGGCAATTGGCGCCAACAGCAAGCAGATAAAGCAGTTGTTTGTCGGCGAATCGCTGATGTTGATTTAGATGGGGTCTCTGGCCGG
>JBDQKN010000037.1:0-12349 GCA_040263235.1 Ilumatobacteraceae bacterium | reverse complement strand
CATTCCAATCGTCCCCATCGTTCGTAACAGGAGGCCCCGAAGCGCTGCATCGAGTTCCGGCTCGCCCACCACCGGGTCGCCAAGTCGACCGAGGGCAGGGCCGATGAGCGATCGAGTGCGGGTGGAGAGCGCAGCGAGCGAGGCCTCGTCCGGGGCGTATCGACGGAGCACTCGCAGCGCTGCCGTAATTGCCTGCCAGACGGGGAGGCTTGCCTCGTCACTGAAGCCACCGAGGAGGTCGAGCACGTTGCGGGCACCAGTACGCCCGGCGTGAAGCGCGGCAAGTGCATCGTCAACGAGGCAATACCGTTCGAGAACGCTCAGATCGGAAATTGCCGGATCGAGGCGTACTAGCAACTCCTCGCTGTAGGCCACTCTGACGAATGCGTCCCCGCCGGCGTTGACCACCACGGGTCCATCATGTGCAACGGGGGTCGTGATCTGGCGTTGGGACATGAGAATTCGTTCGGTTTCGGTACCAGTCCGAACTGCGATCGGAATCATCCACACGGTGTCATCGTTCACGGCGGGGTCGAAGGTGAAGCGTTCCTGCGTGAGGGTGAGTTCTCCATCGGCGAGCTCAGCTGAAATCAGCGGATAACCAGGTTGCCAAATCCATGAATCCATGATCTGGCGCACCGGTTCTCCCGTGATCTCCTCGATGGCGTCCCACAGGTCTGAGGTCTCGGTGTTTCCGTATGCGTGGCTTCGGAGGTAGTGAGATACGCCGGCTCTGAACGCTTCGGCACCGAGATGCTGTTCGAGCATGCGCAGTAGCGCCCCACCCTTTTGATACGTGAGCACATCGAACATCCCCTCGGCATCTTGGGGTGACCGCACATCGAATTCAACGGGGCGGGTGCTCGCTAGGGAGTCAGTCTCGAACGCGGCGGTCCGTTCAAGACCGAAGGTGAGCCATCGGCCCCACTCAGGCCGAAACGCGTCACACGCAGCGATCTCCATGAACGTGGCGAACGCCTCGTTGAGCCAGATCCCATTCCACCATCTCATGGTGACGAGATCGCCGAACCACATGTGGGCTAACTCATGAGCGACAACATCGGCAACAAGTTGTCGTTCGGGCTGGGTGGCTGTTGCCGGGTCGACGAGCAGCAGGTTTTCTCTGAAGGTGATGCAGCCGAGATTCTCCATAGCTCCGGCAGCGAAGTCGGGGAGAGCGAGGAGTTCTACTTTCTCGGCGGGGTAGGGGATCCCGTAGTACTCCTGGAACCAGCGCAGGCAGTACGCACCAACCTCGAGGCCAAATCCGGCAAGGTGTTCCTTTCCTGGCACGTGCACAATCCGCATTGGCGTGCCATCGACGTCGACCCAGTCGGTCGCCGCAAGTGGGCCAACGACGAACGCCACGAGGTAGGAGCTCATTGGCATGGTGTCTGCAAATGAGATGGCCACCCGGTTGCCGCCGACCTTCTCGCGGTCGCTCTCAGGAGAGTTCGAGACGGCCATCAGTGTCTCATCAATGACGAGTGTCAGGGCGAACACCGATTTGAAATCGGGCTCATCCCAACAGGGAAATGCCCGGCGGCAGTCAGTTGACTGCATCTGAGTCGTGCCGATCACCCTGTTTGCGCCGGTCTCGTCGACATACGTCGAGCGGTAGAACCCTCGGAGCTTGTCGTTGATTGCGCCGGTGAAGGAGATCTCGACGATATGGCCACCGACATCAATGGGCGATTCGGTTTCGAGCGTGAGCCGTTCCAATTCGTCGTTGAGGCTGAACGACGCCTGCTGACCATCGATCTCGGCATGGACGATCCCGAGTTCTGCCGAATTGAGGATCAGTGATGAGTGGCCATCCTCTGTGACATCGACCTCCACGCGAATCGTGCCGTCAAAGGTCGCCGAATCGAGGTCCGGGTGGAGGGTGACCTCGTAACGACGAGGCAACGCGTAACGCGGGAGGCGATGGGGGTCGGCAGCACTCATGTTCACCTGTTGGAGAGTACCGGTCGGTCTCACTAGCCGGTGCTCCCCGCGAAGTAGCGTCGTACGGGTGAGTGAACCCATCGACGGTGACGACGCTCGATTCGACGTTGTTGGAATCGGCAACGCTTTAGTCGATGTCATCGCTCACGCCGACGATCAATTCCTCGACACCCATGAGTTGGTCAAAGGGTCTATGACCCTTGTCGATACCGATCGGGCTGTTCATCTCTACCGCTCGGTCGGACATGCGGTGGAGATGAGCGGCGGTTCGGCCGCCAACACGGTGTGTGGGGTCGCGAGCCTCGGGGGCCGTGCCGCGTATATCGGCAAGGTCAGTGCCGACGATCTTGGGGGTGCCTTCGGACACGATCTCAGAGCGGTGGGAGTTCACTTCGCACCCGGTTCCCACGCTGACGGGGTTCCGACTGGGCGGTGCGTCATCGTGGTGACTCCGGACGCCGAGCGGACCATGAACACCTTCCTTGGAGCATCCAGCCTTCTCACGCCCGATGACGTCGATCCGACCGTGGTCGCTTCCGGCCGAGTTCTCTACATGGAGGGTTACCTCTACGACCGGGACGATGCAAAAGAGGCGTTCCGGACTGCTGCGCGAGTTGCCCACGATGCGGGTCGGCTCGTATCGCTCACCCTCTCTGACTCATTTTGTGTTGATCGTCACCGCGATGACTTTCGCTCTCTCATCACCGATGAAGTCGACCTGCTCTTTGGAAACGCAGAGGAACTCATCTCCCTCTATCAGGCTGACACCTTTGCCGAGGCGGTGACTGAGGTGAGGCGTGACTGTCGAATGGCTGCGGTGACCATGGGCGCTCAAGGCTCGCTCGTGATCACTCCCGGGGAGGTGTTGGAAGTGGCAGCACGGCCAGTTCCTCGGGTAGTCGACACCACAGGTGCGGGCGACCTCTTTGCCGCTGGCTTCCTATTTGGATTCACACAGGGCAGTGATCTGGCGGGGTGCGCTCGCCTTGGTGCGATCGCCGCCGCCGAAGTGATCTCTCACGTCGGACCCCGGCCCTTGGTCGAGTTGCGTACGCTACTTCGGTGACATCACCAGAGGTCATCGAGACGGCCAGACTGTGGCTCGCCGCTGAGCCCGACGACGACATTCGCGCTGAACTGTCAGAACTCATCGCGAACGACCCTGAGGAGCTTGAGCGACGCTTTGCTGGCCAACTGAGATTTGGAACGGCAGGTCTTCGGGCACCCGTTGGTGCAGGGTCGCTGAGAATGAACCGACTGGTGGTTCGCCAAGCCGCAGCCGGATTAGCGAATTTCCTTCAGGCGACGTGTCCAGACGGTGCGTCACGAGGCGTGATCATCGGCTTTGACGCACGACGTAAGTCCGAGGTGTTCGCAATGGATACCGCACGGGTTTGCGCTGGACTCGGGATTCGTGCCCTGCTCTTCGAGCAGATGGTGCCGACACCGCTGCTTGCGTGGTCGATCACCGAGGTGGGAGCGATGGCTGGTGTGATGGTGACAGCGAGCCACAATCCCCCAGCTGACAATGGTTACAAGGTTTATCTGGAGACCGGCGCTCAGATCGTCTCCCCAGTTGATGTCGAGATCGCCGACGCGATCGAGTTGATCGATCCGCGAACAGTTCGGCTATCAGACCCCGATGATCCGCTGATCGAACACCTCGATGGCACCTTTCGGGGGCGCTACCTCGAAACTATTCCGGCAGTCCGTCTGCGTCCAGAGGTCGCCAGCGTGCCCGTTGCGTACACCGCACTTCACGGTGTAGGCGGCTCGTTGCTTGTCGACGCATTCAACGCTTCCGGTCTTGGTGCCCCGATGGTCGTCGAGGGTCAGCAGCAGCCAGATGGCACGTTCCCGAGCGTTGTATTTCCGAACCCTGAGGAATCCGGAGCCATGGATCAGGTGGTTTCCCTCGCTGAACGGTCGGGCGCTGTGCTGGCGCTGGCGAATGATCCCGACGCTGATCGTCTTGGCGCAGCAATCCCGACGTCGACTGGTTGGCGGCGCCTTGGAGGCGATGAGATCGGCTGGTTGTTGGCCGATCACATCCTGTCGAACGATCAGAGCCAGAACCGATTGGTGGTCACAACACTGGTGTCCTCATCGATGCTGGCGTCGATTGCTGATCACCACGGCGCGACAGCTATCGAAACCTTTACCGGGTTCAAGTGGATCGCTCGCACTGTGCTTGAACATCCAGACCTGCATTTCGTTTTCGGCTATGAACAGGCCCTCGGATACCTCGTAGCTGAGCGTCCTCTCGACAAGGATGGCATCACCGCTGCAGTGCTCCTCGCTGAGGTTGCAGCATGCGCGGCGGCAGACGGCTCAAGTATCGAGGCTCGGCTTGACGAACTCGCAGCTGTTCATGGTCGCCACCTGATCGTGGAACGGTCGGTAGCCATGACGCCGGAGGCCGGGGTGGCTGCAGTTGATGCGCTCCGCCATGAGGCACCGGCGACCATCGGTACGTACCCGGTCCGTGAGGTAGTCGATTTTCCCGAGGCGGGTTTGCTCAGGTTCGTCCTAGAGGGTGATCTCCGGGTGCAGGTTCGACCAAGCGGAACCGAACCAAAGGTCAAGATCTACGGCGAGGGTCGGGGAGTGGACCCCGCCGAAGCGGTTGATGCCATGGTCGCGCTGCTGATCGGTTCAGGCTGAACTTCAGCCCGGGCGACCAAAGAGCCGATCCCCGGCATCGCCGAGCCCTGGCACGATGAATGCCGAGTCGTTCAGGTGGTCGTCAACTGCTGCGGTGATGATCCGCATATCGATGCGGGCTTCCTGCTCGATATGTCGAAGTCCTTCGGGTGCGGCGAGTAGGCAGACCACGGTCAGCGGCAGATCACTGCCATGGCCCAAGAGGAGGTCGACCACGTACATGAGTGAACCACCCGTTGCGAGCATCGGATCAAGAATGATGACGGGTCGACCCGACAGATCGTCTGCGAGTTTGTCGACGTAGGCGACGGGTTGGAAACTCGACTCATCCCGAGCGACACCGACGAAGCCCACATCGGCGCCAGGGAGCAGGTGTTGAGCAGCACCGACCAGGCCAAGTCCCGCTCGCAGGATCGGCACGAGAACGGGTGTCCCATCCAAACGACGTGCCGGTGCCTCGGTCAGGGGAGTGCGCACGGTGGTGGCAACAGTGGGCAGGGTAGTGGTGGCCTCCGTCATCAGTATCAATCCGATTCGATCAACCTGGTGGCGAAACACATCGGTCGGAGTGCGCTCGTCTCGGACCTGGGCCAGGGAGTCGTGGATGATCGAATGGTCGACTACGACTACCTCAACGGTCATGAGTAGCCCCGTGTTGTTGCTCTGCCTTCAACCGGGCGTAACCGGGTTTGACTACCTGGTCGATGATTCTGAGGCGTTCGGGAAAGTGAATAAATGCGCTCTTCATTGCATTGATGGTGAGCCACTCCATATCGGAGAGGTCCCACCCGAAGGCAGATGACAATTCGGCGAACTCGTTACTCATGGTCGTGTTCGACATGAGCCGGTTGTCGGTATTCACGGTCACCCTGAACTGCAGGCGGCGGAGGAGGCCGATCGGATGGGCGGCGATCGACGGACTGACTCCGGTGTTGACGTTCGACGTCGGGCATAGTTCGAGAGGGATCCTGCGGTCACGAACGTAGGTAGCGAGGCGACCAAGGGTCTCGTCCCCGTCATCACCGGTGATGTCGTCAACGATCCTCACCCCGTGACCAAGGCGGGCTGCACCGCAATACTGAAGAGCCTCCCAGATACTGGGGAGGCCAAATGCCTCACCAGCGTGGATGGTGGAGTGAAAATTCTCGCGTTGCACGTACTGGAAGGCGTCGAGATGGCGCGATGGAGGATGCCCCGCCTCGGCACCAGCGATGTCAAAGCCGACCACCCCATCATCTCGCCATCGAACGGCGAGCTCAGCGATCTGGCGGCTGTGAGCGGCGGTTCGCATGGCGCACAGAATGAGCCGCATTGTCGTGCCGGTTTCCGAAGCACCTCGTTGCAGCCCCCGGTGGGCGGCGGCGACGACCTCTTCGAGTTGGAGCCCGGCTTCCATGTTCAACTCGGGAGCAAAGCGAACCTCTGCGTAGACAACGCCATCAGCTGCGAGGTCGAGAGCACACTCATACGCCACCCGCTCAAGCGCGTCGGCGTGCTGCATGACACCGACGGTGTGGGCGAAGGTCTCGAGATAGAGCACGAGATCATTGCGTTTTGCTCCCCGGTTGAACCACGTCGCTAGTTCGTCCACATCGGTGGTTGGTAGGCCGGTGTAGCCGAATTCAGATGCCAGGTCGATAACCGATGCCGGCCGGAGTCCTCCGTCGAGGTGGTCGTGCAACACCGCCTTGGGAGCTCGTCGTGCGAGATCAAGGTCGACGGGAGAACTCATCGGTCGCTCCGGTCAAGGCGTCGGAGGGGCATATCAGCGGGCCTCTGCAGCCAGTTCCACTCCGGATAGTCGGCTGCTGCTGAGATGCAGTGGAGGGTGTAAGCGTGGCGGCTCTTTCCCGACCGGTTGACATCGCTCCAGTGAGGCAGTCGCCCATCGAGGATCACCATCGTGCCGGCAGGAACCTCGAGAGGGATGAGATCCGTCGGTGCCTCTGGCAGTGGGCTTGGGTCGAGGACTTTGAATTCGGTACCGGCGTCGTCATCGCCGAGACGGCGGAACACCGTTCGCAGGGGAGCCTGATGAGCGCCTGGGGCCGCCCAGAGGCACCCGTTGTCGACGGTGGCGTCCTCGAGAGCGAACCAGAAGCCCGTGACGGTGAGCGGATTGGTGAAGAGAAAGGTGCTGTCCTGGTGGCAACTCACCTCACCCCCGATTCCGGGTTGCTTGAAGATGTACATGCTCTGGAGTGCAAGAGCATCGGGCATTCCAATATCTGTGGCAACACCAGCCAGGTCATCGGTGTAGGAGAATGTCTCAAACACGGGGTCGAGATCGTGCTGCGCATGACCGATCTTGTTGATACTGAGGTGTTTCGCCTGACGCAGTTGGCCCCGATCGTCGAATGCCTCCGGTTCGAAGAAACACCAGATACCCGAACCGGAACTGAGGAATTCGCGGTTAGAGGTGCGCTCCTGCTCCTCGGTAGTGAACACCGTTTGCTCGGCGCCCGGCTTCCACGCCTCAACGATGTCAACGGCACGCTCCATCAGGTGTTGACGTACCTCGGCACCAATCATGTCGTAGACCACGGCAAATCCGTCGTGATGGAACCGATCGACCTGTTCGTCGCTGAGCACCGTTGCCATGTCTGGAGCGTACGCCGAGCGGAGTGCCGGTTGTGGCTCAGGTGTTCTCGAGAGCAGCGTAAGCAGGGTCAACAGTCAAGCTGATGAGCCGGTTCCGCTCTTCGATTGGGGCGAACGACGAGCCGATCGCGTTCACGACGAGATCGTGGATCTCACCCCAAGACAGATCGTGGGCGCGGTGGAGGTTCCAGAGCTCGCT
This sequence comes from Ilumatobacteraceae bacterium, assembly GCA_040263235.1. GTDB lineage: Bacteria > Actinomycetota > Acidimicrobiia > Acidimicrobiales > Ilumatobacteraceae > Casp-actino5. The sequence continues at coordinate 4,938 of JBDQKN010000037.1, read as the reverse complement.
CGATGGCATGACATCACTCATCAGCCGGTTGTCGGTGTTAACGCCGACGTTGAATCCGGCTCGAAGCATGGGTGCAATTGGGTGAGCTGCAAGTGAATCGACAGCTCCGACGTGAACGTGACAGGTCGGAGCCATCTCGAGGTGAATATGGCGGTCGAGAATATGTCTGGCAAGCCGGCCCATGTCGGCGACGCGACCGTCAACGATGCTCATGTCGGCCCGAAGACGCACACCGTGACCGATGCGATGCGCCCCGTGGACCAACGCATCGGAAATCAATTCGAGGTCGGGAGGCTCGCTGGCGTGAACCGTGATGTTGAGTTGTGCCTCCCGGGCATGACGGAGGGCTTCGGCGTGCAGCGATGGTGGCCAGCCGGTTTCTGCCCCCGCCAGATCAAATGCGACCACTTTTGGTTCATGCTCACGAATCCGATCCACAAACTGCGCGATTTCGAGGGAGCGCTGCTCGGTGCGCATGGCGCACACGATGAGGTTCACGGTGATTGGTGAATGAGTCGCCAAGGCCGCCGCTTCGGCCGCTCGGAACCCGGCGCATATGGCCGCCACGGATTCCTCTGGTGCCATGGCATGTAGTTCTGGGGCAAACCGAATCTCGGCATAGACCACCCCATCGTCCACGAGATCTTCGACTGCCTCCCGAGCTACTCGTTCGAGATGCGAGGGCCTCTGCATGACTGCCAGGGTGTGTTCGAAGGTTGCGAGATACTGCAGCAAGTCACGCGACCCCGCCCCAGCGGTGAACCACTGCTGGAGGTCAGCAGCATCGGTCGTTGGAAGAGCCCATCCGATCTGATCGGCGAGTTCGAGGATGGTCGCCACGCGAAGCCCACCGTCGAGATGGTCGTGCAGCAGCGCTTTGGGGGCAGATCGAATCGCCTCAAGGGTGATGGGTGAACTCAATGGCCTCCCCCGGGGCGATAGGGCACTCCTGCTTGCGCCGGTGGCCGAAGTCGTTGGCTGGCGGTAGCGAGGACGACCAAGGTCACCACATAGGGAAGCGACTGGGTGAGCGACTCGGGCACCTCGTCAACCGTGAAGTACGCAATAGTTGCAAGCGTGCCGACGACGGTCGTAGCGACCACTCGCCGGACGGTCGTCGCTCTCATGGTGAGGATCAGCACGAGGGCAGAGACGAGAGCGATGAAAAGGAACAGGCCGGTAATGCTTCCGCCTGCAACTAGTTTCAGTCCCTCTGAATAGCCGAACACCGCCGCACCACCGAGCACGCCACTTGGTCTCCAATTGCCGAAGATCATTGTTGCCAGACCGATAAAGCCGCGACCGGCGGTCTGCCCTTGTCGGTAGTAGGACGATGAGACAATCGAGAGGAAACCTCCGCCTAATCCAGCGAACCCGCCACTGATCAACAGGCCGATGTACCGCACTCTGATCACGTTCACCCCGAGGCTCTCGGCTGCTTCCGGTGCCTCGCCAGACGACCGCAGTCGGAGGCCGAACGCGGTCCGCCACAGAACCCACGCCGACAATGGCACGAGCATGACTGCGATCAACGACGCAAGGGAGAGATTTGATGTCAATCCCTTGAGAATCCCGGCGAGGTCGCCAATCAGGAACCAGTGCTTTTCCTCAAACCAGCCGAAAAGGTCGGGCGAAGTCCAGTCGCCGATCTGGCCACCCGAAAGGAACGGAACGTCGATCCGGGGAATTGCTGATGACTGAGGTGGTGACTGGCTGATTCCACCCTGTGGTTGACCGACGAAGAGCAGTTCACTGAGGTAGCGGGCACCAAAAAAGGCGAGCAGGTTCATCACCACACCCGAAATGACCTGGTCGATGTTGAACTTGATAGTTGCCACCGCGTGAATCAGACCACCGAGCATCCCGCCGAGGACAGCAAGCACGAGCCCGACCCATGGCCCCCACTTCCATGCGCCGAATGCACCGAACCAGGTGCCGAGGATCATCATTCCCTCGATACCGATGTTGAGGATGCCGACACGTTCCGCCCACAGTCCTGCCAGCCCGGCGAGCAGAATCGGAACGGTGAGTCGGAGGGCAGCGCCGATGGTTCCCGACGAAGTGAGGTCGTCGTATCCAGTCCAGACACGAGTTGCTGACATCACTGCGAGAAGGGTGAGGCCGAGCAGTAGGAGTCGCTGCCTGCGCCCCAGAGTTGCTCGTTGAACCGAGGATGTTTCCTGATCGATGGTTGTGGAACTCATGCCAGCCCTCCAGCCGCAAGTTCGGCTCGCGCTCGTTCTGCCGTCCTGATGTTCATTCGCCTGATCGTGGCTTCATTCACGATGACCACCGTGAGCACGATGATCGCCTGCATGACCTTGACGATCGAGTTCGGCACCGCTGCCAATTGCAGGTTCGCCGAGGTCGAGTCGAGAAAGCCGAAGAGCAGCGCTGCAACAACGATTCCAACCGGGTGATTTCTGCCGAGAAGGGCGACAGTGATGCCTGCAAAACCGAATTGAATCGGAGTTGCATTTGGCCCGTACGCGAAGGCCTCACCGGTAACGCTCTGTATGGCGACAAGCCCGGCGACCGCACCCGACAACAGCAGAGCGATGATGGTCATCCTCCGAGCATCGATTCCAGCAGTGGCAGCAGCAGTCGCGTTGAATCCTGATGCCCTGAGTCTGAATCCGAAGCGACTCCGGTAGACGACGACCCAGAACACCGCCACCGTGACGAGTGCAACGATGAACATTGCGTTGAGTCTGCCCGCCACCAGATCGGGCATCCGCGCCGACTCGGGGAGAAGTGTCGTTTTGACATTGAGACCACCGTCGCTGTCGTCTCGGAAGAAGTTCTCGAACAGCCATTGGATCACTGACAGTGCGATGTAGTTGAGCATGATCGTCGAGATCACCTCATGGACGTTCTTAAAAACTTTGAGCACCGCAGCGATTGAGGCCCACGCTGCTCCGGCAGCCATGGCCACGATGAGGATTACTGGAATGTGGATCAGTGCTGGTAGCGACAGATGACTCCCGACCTCAGCAGCGATCAGCGCCGCGAACAGGTATTGCCCCTCCACTCCGATGTTGAAGATATTCATCTTGAACCCGATCGCGACGGCGGTTGCTGAGAAGATCAGCGGTGTCGCCCGGCGCATCATCTCGAGCAGTTTCGTGCTGCTCGTCCCCGTCTCGATGATGGTGGAGTAGGCGTCGATCGGGTTCTTGCCGGTGATGGCAAGGAGGATCGCGCAGATGGTGAGAGCGATGGCCACTGCAGCGAGCGAACTCGCAACCGTGGTGCGCGACGTTCTAAGCGCCGAGGCTCGCGATGGTGTGAGTATGCGGCCAAGTGGCCCGTTCGGACGGCCATCGGTCATCGCGGGACCTCCTGATGGGATCCAGTCATATGTCCTCCGAGTTCAGCCGGAGTGGTTGTCTCCGGGTCGAGCATGGCAGTGATCTGACCGTCGAACATGACGGCGATCCGGTCGGATAGTCCGATCAGCTCCTCAAGGTCGGCTGAAACGAGTAGTACAGCCATGCCTGCGTCCCGTGCTCTACGGATCTCGTCCCACACGGCAGCCTGAGCGCCCACATCGATACCACGGGTGGGGTGGGCAGCGACGAGCACCGCTGGGTTGGTCACCATGGCCCGTCCGACAACCAACTTCTGTTGGTTCCCACCTGAGAGAGCAAAGGCAGGGGTCGATTCATCTGGGGTCAACACGCCAAAACGTTCGATCAATTCAACCGTCGATGCGCGTGCTGCCTGGATGTTGATTAGGGCGCCTTTTGAGAGAGCGGGATCGTCCTCCCGTCCAAGGAGTGCGTTCTCCCAGAGGGGAGCGTTGAGCATCAGTCCTTCGCGGTGGCGGTCAAAGGGGATGTAGGCGAGTCCTGCCTCGTGACGTTCACGAGTGTCTGCACGAGACAGATCTTTGCCGTCAACCTCAACTCTGCCGGAGGACGGCCGAAGGCCGAGAAGGGCGGTGCACAGCTCGAACTGGCCGTTTCCTTCCACTCCTGCGACCCCGAGAATCTCACCCTCTCGGATCTCGAAGGTGGCGTGTTCGACAGCTGGCCGACCTTCTGGGCCGGGGACGATGAGGTCTGATACCTGGATTCGTACACGCTCGCCGATTGTGGTCGAGCGGCCTGCAGGGGAGGGAAGTTCCGACCCGACCATGAGTTCAGCCAATCCAGCTCGATCGACCCGCCCGGGTCCAGTTTCAGCGACTGTCGTTCCCTGCCGCATAACGGTGATCTCATCAGAGACCTGAAGAACCTCGTCGAGTTTGTGAGAGATGAAGATCACGGTTGCGCCGTCGTCGACGAGGCGCCTCAGGGTGATGAACAACTCGTCAACTTCTTCAGGAACGAGGACGGCGGTTGGTTCGTCGAGGATGAGGATCTTGGCGCCGCGGTAAAGCACCTTGATGATCTCAACACGCTGGCGTTCTCCAACCCCCAACTCGCTCACAGGGACATCAACGTCGATGTCGGCTCCGAGAGCAGCAACGATCTCAAGGATTCTTCGGTGAGCCTCAGCGGTGTTGATCACCCCCCGTCGAGCAGGTTCGCTGCCAAGGATGATGTTTTCGAGAACCGTGAGGTTGTCGGCGAGCATGAAGTGCTGGTGCACCATGCCGATCCCGGCGGTGATCGCCTCGCTTGGTGATCGGAAGTGGCGTTCTACGCCGTCGACCTCAATGGTGCCGGTATCGGGTTGCTGCATCCCGTACAGGGTCTTCATGAGCGTCGACTTCCCGGCACCGTTTTCCCCCACGATGGCGTGGATTGTGCCGGCGTGGACATTCAGGTTGACATTGTGATTGGCGATGACCCCGGGAAATCGTTTCCCGATTCCGGTGAGACGGACGGCCGTTACCGCGTCTGATCGTTTGTGTGTCTCCATCTCCCCCATCCTCGGTACCGCCCCATGATCCGGAGCCTCCAATTACTAGCAGAGAGCCCGGGTGGTTGT